>JBDTLH010000351.1:0-16152 GCA_039934875.1 Acidobacteriaceae bacterium
CCCATCGAGGCCTTCGAGGATGGGCATCGTCAGCACGATTTGCGAGGGCTGCCCGTAGTGGCGTTGCAACTCCCGTCCCACCAGCAGATTGAATTTCTGGTCGGTGCCGCCGAGTTCGACGTCGGCCTCAAGCGCGACCGAATCGTATCCTTGCGCGAGAGGGTAGAGCAACTCGTGTACAGCGATGGGCTGCTCGTTTTGAAAACGTTTGTGGAAATCTTCGCGCTCCAGCATCTGGGAAACCGTGTATTTCGCCGCTAGCCGCACGAAATCCGCGGCGGAGAACTCGGAAAACCAGCGGGAGTTGAAATCGACGATCGTCTTTTCGGGATCAAGGATTTTGAAGACCTGTTCTTTGTAGGTCTCGGCGTTATTCTTGATTTCTTCATCGGTGAGCGGCTTGCGGGTGGCGGAGCGTCCGGTGGGATCGCCGATCATGCCGGTGAAATCGCCGATGAGGAAGATGACGGTGTGCCCCAGGTCCTGAAAATGCTTCAACTTGCGGATTAGGACGGTGTGCCCGAGATGCAGGTCGGGCGCGGTGGGATCGAATCCGGCTTTGACGCGCAGCGGCTTGCCGCTCGTACGGGATTGTTCGAGGCGCTCGCGCAGGTCGGCTTCGCGGATGATCTCCGCCGATCCTTTTTTTAGGTACGCGAGTTGTTCGTCAACGGGTGCGAATTCGGGCATCGTGCTTCGATTATATTGACCGGCTCAACTTTATCGCATGAAGCGGAAGAGCAGCACGACGATCGCATCCTGCAAAGCATGAGCGATCATGCCGGGACGCAAGCTGCGCTGCCAGGCTGCGAGCACTCCGAAGAGACATCCGTAAACCGTGACAATCAGCATGAGCTTCGGGCCTTGGTATCCGTGCGCCAACCCGAAGACGATGCCTTGCAAAAGGAGACCGGCGGTAATGCTCTTGCCGAGCACGGTGAACTGACGAAAGAGATAGCCGCGGAAGATCAGCTCCTCGCAGAAGCCGGCGGTGAGCGCGAGCAGCAGGTAAACGGCGGTTTCGGCTGGGCCACGCGGCATGATCTGCTTGAGCGACGCACCGGGATCGACATGCAGTAGCCTGGCCAGCGTGCCATAGACAATGTTGGCAACGATGAAGAATGCGATGGCGATGGCGAGGTCACGTAGAATAGTGGTCCAGCGGGGCCAGCTTCCGCGTATCAAATCGGAGAGGGTTGCGCCGCGCAGGCGAACTCCCCACCAGATGTATGCCACCATCAGCCACTCGAAGAGGATGACCGTGAGATAGCCTGCGATTTGCGGGTCGGCGCTGAGAGATGCAATGCGCCACAGGTTGTGGGTCCTGGCAGATGCCACGGAATTCAATAGCACGAGAATGAGCAGGATTGCAGTGTGCCAGAGAGGTGCGACGAGTTTGGGATTGGGATCCGGGTTCATCGGTGCATCCCGTATCTTGATACGTGGTAATCGGGAGAAAGTTCCAGGAAACAGTAGCGGGAGCTTTGTAGAGCGAGCGCGCCAGTACCTCGGGAGAGAATTTATTTGTCGTAGTGCAGCAGCGAAAAGACGTCATACCCGGCGAGGCGCTGGCGTCCGTTGAGGAAGTCGAGTTCAACCACGAAGGCGAGGCCGGCGATATCGGCGCCGAGCGATTTGACCAGGCGGACCGTGGCTTCGCAGGTGCCTCCGGTGGCGAGCAGGTCGTCAACAATGATTACGCGCTGTCCGGCGTGTACCGCGTCTTTATGCATCTCCAGGGTGTCGGAGCCGTATTCGAGGTCGTAGGTCACGCGCACGACCTCGGCGGGGAGTTTTTTGGGCTTGCGCACGGGAACGAATCCGCAGTTGAGGCGATAGGCGAGGGCGGGGCCGAAGATGAATCCGCGCGCCTCGATGCCCAGCACCATGTCCACACCTTTGTCCATGTAGTGTTCGCTGAGCGCGTTGATCAGCGTGGCGAAGCCGACCTTGTCTTTGAGCAGGGTCGTGATGTCATAGAAGAGGATGCCGGGCCTGGGAAAATCGAGGACCTCACGGATGAGCTTCTTGAGGGGTGCGCAATCGATGGGGCGCGCGGGAGTGGACATAACCTTACCAGGCTCCTTCAATGGAAAAGTCTTTGAACTTTGAGAGGTCGTAATTGGAATCGCGCTCTTCAACGGAATCGATGCGTGCGGCGCGCGGACCCTGCTGCAACTTCTGCCTGAGTGAGGCGAGTTGCGCCTCGTTGCCGGCGGCGATGGTCTCGACCGTGCCGTCGTCGAGGTTGCGCACCGTGCCGATGACTCCGATCTGGCGCGCCTCGTGCTCAACGAACCAGCGGAAGCCGACTCCCTGGACGCGTCCGCGAATGATGTATTGCCGGGTAGGCATGAGTAGTTGTTGGTTGTTAGTTGCTGGTTTCAACCGGCGAAGCAGGCTACGTGTTGTGTGAAGAGACCGATGGAGAAGACGGCGGCACAGTAGTATCTAGTCGCATGGAAACCTTATGCGCGGCTGAGATACGCGCCCTCCGCGGTATCTACGCGAATTTTCTCTCCCTGATTAATGAAGGGCGGGACCTGCACCACCAGTCCAGTTTCGGTCTTGGCCGGCTTCGTGACCGAGGAGGCGGTGGCGGATTTCAGTCCCGGCTCGACCTCCACGATGGTGAGCTCGACGGTCGAGGGCAATTCAATGCCGACCGGTTTTCCGTCATAGAATTCGACATGAATCTTGAGATTGGGGATGAGATATTCGACGGCGTCTCCCAGAATTTCGCGCGAAAGTTCCGTCTGCTCAAAAGTGTCGGTGTTCATGAAGACGTATAGATCGCCGTCGCTGTAGAGATATTCCATTGCGATTTCATCGACGATGATGCGATCAATGGGGTCTCCGGAGCGGAAGCGGTGCTCGAACATGGCCCCGGTGCGGACGTTGCGCAGCTTGGCCTGAATGAAGGCGCGCAGGTTGCCGGGGGTGCGGTGCTCGACGGCGAAGACGGAATGCAGCTCGTTATTGTGTTTGATGACCATGCCGGGGCGCATCTGGGTGGCTGGAATCGCCATGGGGTGATTTTCTCCTCGATTGTGCTGATTTGCCCGGCCCGCAATAGGCGCTGCCCGGGGCGTTGGAAGTGAACCTCTGATTTTATCAGCACGGGCGCAGCACGGTTGGGGGCTTGTAATCCGGGCGAGGGAGGGGTGCACCGTCAGGGCGAGAGTTTGCATCCAACGTTGACGATATGGAAACTCAACGGCTGGAAGAATTTCGCAAGCAACTGCGGCAGCGGCAGCGCGAGTTGAAGCGATCGCTCGAGAACGCAGAGCAGGAAGGGCGAGCGGCGACGGCAGACAACAACTACGCCAAGGATGTGGTGGACCAGGCGGCGGACTCCTATACCAAAGAGTTCATGTTCGCGCAGAGCTCGACCGACCGGCTGGCGCTTTCAATGGTGGAGGGCGCGCTCGACCGGCTGCGGGAGGGGACCTTTGGGCAGTGCGTGAGCTGCGGCAAAGAGATCAATCTCAAGCGCATGGAGGCGGTGCCCTGGACGCGCCATTGCATCGAATGTCAGGAGAAGATTGAGCAGGGAAAGATGGCTGGGGTGAGCGATCAGGAATAAGGCTAAAACAGGCCGGGGGCGGAAACTGGAGGTTTCCCGCCCCTTTTTGGATTGCCTGCAAAATTAGAGCGGAAACTTACCCCGGAGATAACATGCCGCCAAGCTGCTACCTCCGAAACTGATCCCCCGATCTAGTTTCCGCTCTTTACCTCGCCAGTAATGATTCTGGCGAGGTAACTTCGTGTGCCATACGGTAATGCAAGCGAGTTGCCAGACCCCTGTGGAAATTAAGATTTGCGAATTTCGGCAACTCTCGCCAACTTCTTGCGCCTAGACCGCGACACAAGGCTTTATCGTTCTGAGTTCTAGACTGTATTATCCGCAGGCCATAAAAATATCTGCAATTCAGACAAAAGACCCATGTGCCGGCTTAGACAGGAGCCTGAAGGGGTCGCCTTCGGGTATTTCAGCACTCCCCCACCTTCAGGCCAAGATCGGAATTTGTTCTCCGCACGCCTAGAGAGCCTTCAGAGCGTCAAGGACCTCTTCCGCGTGCTCGGCGGGTTTTACCTCGGTAAAGATTTTCTTTATTCTGCCCTGGGGAGAGAGTAGGAAAGATTGCCGTGCGATCCCCATGTACTTCTTGCCGAAGGTACTCTTCTCCTGCAGAACTCCGTAGTTGGCGCACATCTTTTTATCTACATCGGCGAGCAGGTGGTAGGGCAAATCGTATTTATCTTTGAATTTCTTCTGCTTGGCAACGGTGTCGGCGCTGATGCCGAGCACGACTGCTCCGGTCTTCTGTATCTTGCTGAATGCGTCGCGGAACCCGCACGCTTCGATGGTTCAACCGGGGGTGTCTGCCTTGGGAAAAAAGAAGAGCACCGCCGGTTTGCCGCCAAGCGACGCCAGGGTCACGGTTTCGTCTAATTCATTTTGCAGGCTAAAATCAGGCGCTGGATCGTTTTCTTTAAGCGTTGCCATATGCGGAGATGCTACACCACTTCCGGAATACTAATCGCTTTGCTGTTTGCCGGCGGCGCGAGTGCGCAGGTGGTGGGCGCTTCGGATACGCCGGATGTGGCCAACACCGCTCCCGCGAGCACTGTGGCCAAGACCCAGACCCATACGAAGATACGGGCGTTGGCGGTCGTCGAATTCAGCGGAGATGAGCCGATCTCCGGTAAATACAGGTTGGTGCCAATCAGTGTTTTCAGCAACGGCGCTTATCGCGATGGCGAATCGTATCTTGCCAATCCGGTGCCGCTGAGCTTGCAGAATGGAGTGATCTACGAGGTACAAGAATCGGGCAAGCCGCTGGGCTACGCGACCGTGAATCGCGATACCCAGGTTGGGCAGGATGGGGCGCGCCAATGGTATGGGATTGGGGTGTTGCAGAAGACCGCGCCGGATGCGATGGCGAAGGCTGCGCCCGCGAAGATCACGCTTTCCAATTCGGAGGAGCATCGGGTCTATATGCCCGACAGCAAGAAGGACAAGCGGCGCGGGCGCAAGGACAAAAATAAAAATGACAAGCCCGACGCACAGCCGAGCGGGACATCGAAGCCCGGTACGACGGGAGGGGAGACGGCTGGCCAGAACCCTCCGACGGACACCGACCGTCCGACACTCAAGAAGCGGCCGCCTGAGACGAATACCAAGACGAATCAGGAGAAGATCGATCAGGCCAGCGAGACCAATGGACAGCCGGTTCTGCCTCCGGATGCGATCAACGATGATCCCAACCGCCCTCACCTTACGCGCGGCAAGCCGGCGAATTCACCCGAGACGGAGCCGGAGACGGTCGCGCTCACTAGAAATATGCATGCTCTGGTGGCCGTGTCGGACCCGAACAACAAAGAGGCGCATCCCTACCGCTTCGATTTTGATGCGCGGGAGGAGAAGAGCTATCGCGACAAGATGATTGCGCTGGCGGGGAGCGAGGCTAAACGGGCCCGCCCAGAAATCGTGCTGCCGCCGGCTGCGCAATGGCAGGATGTGAACGTGCGCGCCTACAACCTCAGCCTGGATAACGTCGCGACGCTGGTATTGACCGCCACCATCCCAGCCACGGGGAGCGCGAGTGAGAGGAAGTCGCGTAAACAGGCGCCCGCGGCCAATCGCCAGCAGCTCGAACAGTACATCACGCTGGTGGCGCGGGTGGATCTCGAAGGCGAGGTGCGGCGGACCTTTATTCAAGTCACTGACAGCAGTCGCTTCGACATGGCTCCGCGCATGACGCTGGTGGATGCGGTGGACGCAGACGGCGATGGCCGCGGCGAGCTGCTCTTCCGTCTGCAATCGGACCAGGGCACGGGATGGGGAATCTATCGCGCGGGTCCGGATGAGCTTACGAAATTGTTCGATACGTTTCCGGCGGACTGAGGGCCGCGAACCGGTGGACTAAAACCATTCAACAAAGGACACCGAGAAGAGCAAAGGGAAAAAGATCATAAGCAGCAGACTTTGGTTTTATTTCTTTTCCTCGGCGTCCTCTCTGCGCTCTGTGCCCTCTGCGTTAACGCTTTATTTCACGGTCGCGATGATCTTCATCTGCCGCAAGCGCTGCAATTCCGAGGAGATGCGCTGCCAGGCTGCGCCGTCTCCCTTGATTGTATTGGGAGCGTCAGGGTCGGAGTAGAAGTGCAGAATGTCGTCGCGGATCCCGGCAGGGATCGGACGCTCCGGCTTGGCAACGATGCGGTGCAGCAGCGTGGCGTAGGTCTGGTCGGTGAGCGAATAGTCTCCCGGCTTGATCGGCAGTCCGGTATCGAGGTCTAGATTTGCGAGCGCGAGCGGAGATTGCGCAGGGTCTTTCAATTGCGCGAGTTGCTGATGAAAGACATCCACGGTGCGATTGACGCTGCGGATATACCAGTCTTCCGTGGTGGGACTGGGGACCTTGATCGCCAGGATCGAAATCGGCCCAATCTTCGGCACAATAAAGACTACGATGGCCAGCAGATGCGCTTTGAAGCCGGGCTCGCGATAAGTGTCCCGCCAGCGGGCGTTGCGCTCGAACGATACGCGCGACAGCCGCTCTTTGAAGAGACGATAGCTTTCCGCATCGGGATCGGCGGGAAATTTCGCGCCATGCAACACCACCTCGGCCTGGGTGAACGCGGGGATGAAGGTGCGCACCGCGGTGCGATAGCTGCGCAGTGCGGGGCGCGCTTTGCCCAGAATTTCTTTGGCCTCGACGCCGTAGGTCTCGCGAAAAGCGCGCTCCAACAGCCTGCGCGGCACTTCGAACCCAACGAATTTAAGATATTCGGGCGGGGCGAAGGTGCGCTTCGAAACCTGTCCCACATCAAAGGCATACTCCGTGCGCACGTGCGCGTGCGGGCTCTCATCATAGGTGACCGATGGTCCGAACTTCGCTTCGAGTTTGGGAAATTCCACGGCGGTGGCGCGATTGATGGCCAGCGAGTGTCCAATGGTATCGCCCAGATAATGGGATAGTGCGCCAACGGCGAAGGCATACTCGTTCACGTTACGCGCGTCCCGCAGAAGCGCGAGCACGAAGTCGCCGGTGCGCACGTAGTGGGTCAGGTCGCTGAACAGCTTCTGGCCAAAGGGATAATAGCCCATATCCTGAATCGCGCAGCCGCCGTAGGCGTAAGCGTGGGCCTCAACCATCTGCGCTCGGCTGGTGTTGGGGAAGCGCGCCAGCAGAAGCGGGCGAATCGCGTCCTGCCAGGCGAGGTCAATCAGCTCTTCGTGGGTGAGGACGGAATACGCGGCACAGGGCGGCGGCAAAGCCAGCGTGAGGATGAGGCAGGGTACCAGCAGAACATGTAGAAGTCCGGGTTTCAGGTCCAAGCGCGCTCTCATGCAGAAATCAAGTTTACCTTTTGTGCCGCTGCCATTCGCGGTAGGCCTGGCTCTTCCCCAAATTAAATTCTCTGGCGGCGATTTTGAGTGCGGATTTCTCTTCTTCTCCTGCCGCCAGCAACTCGCGCATGCGCGTTGCCAGCGTTTTACTGGAGGACGATGGTTCGGGGGCGGCAGGCGCGCCACCGAGCACCAGCGTGATCTCGCCGCGCACCTCTCCGCGGGCTCGCAGAATGGCGAGCACCTCGGCGACGCTCCCGCGCAGAAACTCCTCGTGTATCTTCGTCAACTCGCGAGCGACACACAGGCGGCGGTCGGGGCCGCATAGCTCGACCACATCCGCCAGCGTATCCAGCAGGCGGTGCGGCGCCTCGTAGAAAACCATCGTCTCTTTGCGATTGCGATGGGATTCGAGCGCGGTGCGGCGCTCACCGGCGCGTCCGGGGAGAAAGCCCCCGAAGTAGAAGGCATCTGTGGGCAGCCCGCTGGCGATGAGCGCGTTGATCGCCGCCGCCGCGCCGGGGATGGGAACTACCGGAACTCCCGCTGCTACCGCCGCCTGCACCACGCGGTATCCCGGGTCAGAGAGCGCTGGCGTGCCCGCATCGGAGACCAGCGCAACGCGTTTGCCCGCCGCAATCTGCGCGATCAGTGCGGTAGCGCGCTCCGATTCATTGTGCTCGTGATAGCTGATGGTGGCGACATGGATCTCGTAGTGGTTGAGCAGCTTCTGCGTGTGCCGCGTGTCCTCGCAGGCGATGAGATCGACCGACTTGAGTATGCGCAAGGCGCGCAGCGTAATGTCTTCGAGGTTGCCGATGGGCGTGGCGACCAGATAAAGGGCGCTCATTCCGTTGGACCTTGACTTCGTAGCGCCGGCGCCCCGCCGGCTGTATGCGTGGACGCCTCGTCCGCGCTTTCCCCCATCAACACCTCCACCCATTTCCAATTGCGAAGTCCCGCTCTATCAGCGTTTTGACCCATGTAGCGAATCGTGCGCAGCAGTTCCTTCTCATCTCGAACCAAACGGTCATAGTACTCTCGCATCCACACACGCCCGGTTCTGACGAGCGCGGTATTTATTCGATGAGCGGAGACGGATTTCCATCCCTGTACGACGTTCTTGAGATCAGAACCGGGCAGCAGCCGCGCACAGATGTGGACGTGATTCGGCATGATGCACCAGGCCAACAGCCTATACTCCGTTCCATGCCTCGCGCGAAGAACATCGCGAACGATAATGGCAAGATCATCATGCTGGAACAGGCACGCACCAGCGCCCGAATCCAGATATCGCTCCAGGGTTGCAAAGCTCGCCCTTGCCTGATCGATTGGCGTCAATTTGCTGTGAGCGACCGCCTTCAATTGTTCGATTGCGGTGGATGGGAGCGAATCATACAGGCGGAAGGTAACGAAGTAGCAGCCGCCATCTGTCTCCCAATGCGGCAGCCGTCCTCGATTGCGGATAGTTACTGAGCCGAACTTTGGTTTTGGATTGAAATCCATGTTTTTCACTTAGGCGCTCGTGGGCGGGGCGCCCATGATAACAGCCAGCGAGGGCGCTGGCGCTACAGTTATCAGCTACCGGTTGTCCCCCTCGCTCTTAATCACATTGCGCGCCGCCCGGTCCGCCAGCTTGGCCGCGTTCTTCGCCGCCACCTCCTCCAGGGGGACCTCCAATTCGCGGCACATGGCATTGACGTACCACAGCACGTCGCCCACTTCCTTGATCAGCTCTTCCTTCTTCTCCGCAGTGATCCCGGAGGCTCCCGTCTCGCCGTGGTTCCGCCACAGCTTCTTGACCTTTTCCGCCACCTCGCCGGCTTCGCCGTTCAGCCCCAGCGCGGGATAGATCAAATTGTTCCCCCGCTGCGGGTAAGACGCGAACTGCCACACCGCCTCGGAATATTCTTGAAATGTCTTCATGATCTCAATTCACCCTCGAAGTTCCTCATTGTACGGGCAGGCGCTCGCCCGGCACGAGCATTGACCGTAAGCAGGCAAATATTTAGCATGGTGCTTGGCAGTCATCGTGCTAAAGGAATAATGTGAAAGTAAGCGACTTTACAGGATGGCCCGGAAAGCAATAGACTTCTCCATTTAGCGGCAGCCACGCGCAATAAAATCTCATTTCAGGAGCAACCCGAGCTATGGCGGGCGTACAAGATAAAGTTAAGCAGATCATCATCGAGCAGTTAAATGTGGAAGAGAGCGAAGTCACCGCGAATGCGTCTTTCGTGGACGATCTCGGCGCCGACTCTCTCGATCGCGTCGAACTCATCATGGCATTTGAAGAGGCTTTCGACCTCGAAATCCCCGACGAAGAAGCTGAGAAAATAAAAACCGTGCAGGACGCGGTCGATTACATCGAAAAGCATTCCAAGGTTGCCAAGCAGTAACCCGGATCCGGGGCAGCAGCATTAACAGGGGACTTCACCGTGAAGTCCCTTTTTTTGAGCGTTTGAACGTTCGAACGTTGAACGACAGGACGAAACATCATCATGGCAGGCGATAAAGCGGTAGCGGAAAGAGTCAAACAGATCATCATCGAGCAATTGGGCGTGGACGAATCCGAAATCACCCCCAATGCATCTTTCATGGACGATCTCGGGGCCGACTCGCTCGATACCGTGGAGCTCGTGATGGCCCTTGAAGAGGCATTCAAGATCCAGATCTCAGAGGATGACGCGGAGAAGGTGCGCACCGTCAAAGAGGCGGTGGATTACCTCGAAAAACGCGTGAAAGGCAGCCGATAAACGTGTACAGCCCAACTCCCCGCCGTGTCGTGGTCACCGGTGTAGGCCTGATCTGCGCGGTCGGTGATACCAGCGAAGCGACCTGGGCGGCGTTGCTCGCGGGCAAGAGTGGCGTACGCACCATCACCGCGTTCGACGCCACCGGCTTCTCCACCACCATCGCCGCCGAAGTCAAAAACTTCGATCCCCTGAAGTTTATCGACAAGAAGGAAGCGCGCAAGATGGGGCGCTTCATCCACTTTGCGCTGGCTGCCTCGGAAGAAGCGGTCAAGCAATCCGGACTGATGATCACCCCGCAAAACTGCGAAATGATCGGGGTGCATATCGGCTCCGGTATCGGCGGCTTCGACATTATCGAGCGCGAGCACAGTAACCTGTTGCAGGGCGGCCCGCGCAAGATCTCTCCCTTCTTCATACCCTCTGCCATCATTAATCTCGCGGCCGGGCAGGTGAGTATGCGCTTCGGCGCCAAGGGCCCCAATGAGGCGACCGCCACCGCCTGCACTACCAGTTGCCACTCCATCGGAGACGCCGCCAAGATCATCCAGCGCGGCGATGCCGACGTCATGATCGCCGGCGGCAGCGAAGCCGCCATCACGCCCATGGGCATCGGCGGATTCGCGGCCATGCGCGCGCTCTCCACCCGCAATGATGATCCTTCCACCGCGAGCCGCCCCTGGGACCGCGATCGCGACGGCTTCGTCGTCGGCGAAGGCGCGGGCATCCTCATCCTCGAGGCGCTCGACTACGCCCAGGCCCGCGGCGCGAAGATACTCGCCGAGCTCGTCGGATACGGCATGTCGGGCGACGCCTTCCACATCACCCAGCCCGCTCCCGAGCACGAAGGCGCATATCGTTGCATGAAAGCCGCGGTGAAGGATGCGGGCATCGAGCTCTCCGACATTGGGTATGTGAACGCGCACGGCACCTCCACGCCCATCGGCGATGTGCTCGAAAGCCATGCCATCAAAAGTCTCTTCGGTGATCACGCCGGACGCGCTGCCCAGCCGCATTCGGCCGGCGACGGCCGCATGGTGGTCAGCTCCACCAAATCCATGACCGGACACTTGCTGGGCGGCGCGGGAGGCCTCGAAGCCGGCATTACCGTCCTCGCACTGCGCGACCAGAGGGTCCCACCCACCATCAACATCTTCCATCAGGACCCGGAGTGTGACCTCGACTATTGCGCCAATGAAGCGCGAGAGCTGAAGTTCGACTACGCCCTCTCCAACTCCTTCGGCTTCGGCGGCACCAACGGCAGCCTGATCTTCAAGCGCTGGACGGAGTAAACGGCTTTTTCGCCAATCAAGCATACGGACTGCCACCCTCGCTGTGGCGGAAGATGGCGGATACTCGATCGCGATGTTCTGCTAGCGGGATTTCCGTGTCAACCGTTCAACATTGTGAAGACATGGTGTTCCTTTAACTCGAGCAGAGCTGGCGAAAATGTCGGTGTTGTGTTACAAAAACTACAATGATTGTGCCGGACGAATCTATCGCCACTGCGCAGCGCGGAGCTAACCAGCTCCTGATCTCCGTCACGGACTTGCTGTCGGCTAATCCGGAAGGCCTCCGCAACATTGAGATAGCTACGGCCCTCGGAATACGTTCTGATCACCGGGCTGGGCAGAAGAATTATCTCTCGTATTCAATCTTGGGAATTCTTATGTCCAAGGACATTGTTGAAAAGCGGGGCAAGCTGTATTTCATCGCTGAGCCAAATGCCGCATACGATGATCGATTATTCTATCCGTAATTTATAGATGGTTGCTTCTGGCATGGGTGTTCGTGCAAGACCATTCCTCAAACCAATCGACAATACTGGAAAAACAAGATAGCCGGAAACCAAGCCAGAGATCGGCGGTCATCCATCTCGCTCCGCAAATTGGGCTGGTCGGTTATGAGAGTTGCCGAATGTCAACTGAAAGCAGACCCGCAGCGCATTCTGCGACGCTTAATCAAGAATATAAACGAAAGATGAGCAGGAGTGCGATCTCGACCACTGCGCTAATAAACCTCGGAGAGCTGAAGTTCGACTACGCCCTCTCCAACTCCTTCGGCGGCACCAACGGCAGCCTGATCTTCAAGCGCTGGACGGAGTAAATTCGATCGCGAGGCTCAGTTCTATTCCTTTTACGATCGCCTACAACTAAATATTCGCGATGAGTTGGAACTTCGAGGCGCGTGGTTGGACGACCTTGCGCCTGCCGTGTCCGGGATTGGTTTCGTAGTGGGTGTCGAGCAGCCCGAAGGATTCCAGCACTTCGACATCGCGATTTACGGCGCGGCGGTCGCGTTCGAGCTCCACAGCCAGATCAGAAACGGCAATCGGCCTTTTTTTCGCCTCGCGCAATAGACGGACGCGCTGCTCGGATAACACTTTGAGCAGATCGGCTGCACTTTCAAAGGTGATCGTGATCTCGGGAGGCAGCCGCTCGTTGCGGTCGAGCTTGCGCGCGCGCGCGCGGTTGAAGAAATCGGCTGCGGCGCTGCTGGTTACGTGAAATCTAGTATTTTTCTTCATCTTCTTTCCTCCAGAGCTCTCGCACCTCCTGCTCAAAGCGCTCTACCAATGCCTCGTAGGAGGTGAAATCAAACGGCCCCACTGTTCCTTTGAAGTGCCGATGATGATAGTTGTGGCTGTTGTCGTATCCGAGCACCCGGCCGTTGTCCACAGAACTCAGTTGCGGATTGACATAGGCCAGACTGTATTTAACGAGCTTGTCCTTATCAAACCAGACTTCTTCTTTCAATACCGCACCCTGCCTGCCGGCGAGATAGGTCTTATTGTCAACTCTCTTTTTGAGTTTCCGCGCCGCCTGCCGCGCTTCCCGGGCCACAGCAAGAGAATAGCATAGGGTGGATGCTGAACATCCCTCCTGCTGAAGCTCCAACGCCGAGTGCATCTGCATGATAACTTTATTTTGAATCGTTCAGCCGATTGCGCCCTGCCGCGTCGGTCCATGGAGTTGAGTTCAATGAGATTTGCATTTAGAAGTTTGGATTACGCATCTTTATCCGCGTGCTGTACATTGTTTGCACTCTGCTCTTTATCCGCAATGGTGGCACAAGACGCGCCCCAGCCGGAGCAACACGGCATTCAGGTCTCCAACATGGACCGCGCCGTAAAGCCGGGCGACGATTTTTTCGATTACGCCAACGGCGACTGGATCAAACGTACCGAGATCCCGCCCGACCGCGGGACAG
Organism: Acidobacteriaceae bacterium; assembly: GCA_039934875.1. Classification (GTDB taxonomy): domain Bacteria; phylum Acidobacteriota; class Terriglobia; order Terriglobales; family Acidobacteriaceae; genus JBDTLH01. Next base: position 13,324 of record JBDTLH010000351.1, read on the forward strand.
TGGGAAATTTCCTTACCCTGAGAGACCTGAGCGACAAGCGCACCGCCGCGCTTATCGAAGAGATCGCAAAATCGAATGCCGTCGCGGGCTCCGGCAAGCGCAAAATCGCCGACCTCTATAAGTCCTACATGGACGAGCCGGCAATTGAAGCCGCAGGGCTCAAGCCGCTGCGCCCGCATCTCGATGCGATTGCCGCCATTCGCGACAAAAACGCGCTGGCACGCGCCTTGGGCGAGAGCCTGCGCGCCGATGTGGACGCGCTTAACAACACCAACTTCCATACCCCCAACCTGTTTGGCATGTGGGTCGCTCCGGGCTTCAATGATTCAGACCACTACGCCGCGTATCTGTTGCAAGGCGGCATCGAGCTGCCCAATCGCGAGTATTATCTCGATCAGAGTGAGCACATGCGCGACCTGCGCAAGCAGTATGTGGCGCACGTAGCGGCGATGCTGAAGCTCACCGGATTCACCGACACCGATGCCCGCGCCGCCCGCATCCTCGCCCTCGAGCACGCAATCGCGGAAAAACAATGGAGCCTCGCCGAAAGCGAAGACATCCACAAGGCGAACAATACCTGGACTCCTGCCGACTTCTCCGCCAAAGCCCCTGGCCTCGACTGGAACGAGTTTTTTGCGGGCGCAGGCTTGAGCAGTCAGGCCAGCTTCATCGTCTGGCAGCCCACCGCATTCACCGGCGAATCCGCGCTGGTCGCCTCTGAACCGCTCGAAACCTGGAAGGACTGGCTCGCCTTCCACCTGATCGAAGCCTATGCCGGAGTGCTGCCCAAGCCGCTCGAAGAAGAGCGCTTTGCATTTTTCGGCAAGACGCTGGCCGGCACCCCGGAGCAGCTTCCCCGCTGGACACGCGGTGTCGCCGCAGTCAACGCGCTGCTGGGTGATGCCGTCGGCCAGATCTATGCGCAGCGCTACTTTCCCCCCGAGGCCAAGGCCGAGGCGCAGGACATGGTCGCGAACCTGATCGCCGCCTTCCGCAAGCGCATCACCGCCCTCGACTGGATGGACCCCGCCACCAAAGCCGAGGCCCAGGCCAAGCTCACCACGCTCTACGTCGGCATCGGATATCCCGAGACCTGGAAGGACTATTCGGCATATGAAGTGAAGCCGGACGACATCTTCGGCAATGTATGGCGCGGCGGGGAGTGGGAGCTCCACCGTCAGATCGCACGCATCGGCAAGCCGGTGGACCGCCACGAATGGTCGATGACTCCGCAGACCGTGAACGCGGTCAATCTGCCGCTGCAGAACGCGCTCAACTTTCCCGCCGCCATCCTGCAACCGCCCTTCTTCGATCCCCAGGCGCCCGCGGCCGTCAACTATGGCGCCATCGGCTCCGTCATCGGACACGAGATCAGCCACACCTTCGATAACGAGGGCAGCGCCTTCGATTCCAAGGGACGCGTGCGCAACTGGTGGACCCCCGCTGATCTAGCGCATTTCATGGCCGCCACCAAAAGACTCGCCGAGCAGTATGACGCCTACAGGCCTTTTCCCGACCTCTCCGTCAATGGCCAGCAGACGCTGGGGGAGAACATCGCCGATGTCGCCGGCATATCCGCTGCCTACGACGGATATCACGCCTCTTTAAAGGGTAAGCCCGCCCCCGAGCAGGATGGATTCTCCGGCGATCAGCAGTTCTTCATCGCCTTCGGGCAGAACTGGGCGTCGAAGACCCGCGAAGCCACCCTCCGCCAGCAGGTGCTCACTGATCCCCACGCTCCTGCCCAGTATCGCGCCGACACGGTACGCAACATCGACGCCTGGTACGCGCCCTTCGCCGTTAAGCCCGGAGAGAAGTTGTATCTCGCTCCAGGCGAACGCGTGCGTATCTGGTAATTACCTGATCATAAGCCCGGAGTGCCCGCGCCCTCGCGGGCATTCGCGCGCCAGCGCAACCGTTCTCCTCATGTTTTAGACTATCTCGGAAGCGCGTTCCTCTCCTAAAACTAACAAAAGCCGGAGCTGCGAGGCTCCGGCTTTTGGGTGAAGAGTTCGGTGAAGGTTGGGGGCTATTTGCCGAATCTGCGGCGTGCGGCTCCGGCCAGACCGATGAGGCCCGTGCCCAGTAGAACCATCGAGCTCGGCTCGGGGATAACGGGCGTACTCCCAGTGGTGATGTCCATCTGGTTGATGGCGAAATCAGCACAATCGTTCACGCAAGATGTCAGGCTAAAGATAGCCGACGTGATGCCAGGGTCATTGGCCAAGCCAATGAAAATCGCCGAACCGTCGCCTGCACCGGTGCTGTTGCCGTTTTCCGTGAAGCAGTTACCATTCTGGTCACAGACCTGGGCGGTGAAAGCGCCCAAGAAGTCGGCCTGAATCTGCGCGCCAAAGCCTGACACTGGAGTGGTGAAATCGAAGGTCAGGGGACCTTGTCCGGGAGAATTGGTCCAAATCAATTCATCTCCGGGAGAGAAGTTGCCGTTCCATCCATTCCCCTGATCGAGTCTTTCGCCGTTGCCTCCAGCGTCGAATAGAACGTGGTTGATTTCGACGCCGCCTACCGAGGTAACCGACGAGCCATTCGGAATCGGGGTGAAGGACGGGCCGAGTTGCGCCGTCCAGCCATAGTGGTCGGTGCCGTTCAGACAGCCGGGGCCAGTGCGGCAAGTGACGCCAGTAGCAGAAGCTCCGGCCAGTGATACCATCCCCACCAAAGCCGCAGCCAATGTAAGTACCAGTCTTACTTTCATATGGTTTATATCCTCTTTTCAAAGTTTTTGGAATTCATTCGGAGCAAAGGGGCCGGGAAGCAGCTTCCGAACTACATAGGGGTCATAGTGCAATTAACGCTCCAAACCAAAGC
>JBDTLH010000352.1:0-3153 GCA_039934875.1 Acidobacteriaceae bacterium
ATAAGGAAGGCCTTCGGAGCCTAACGGCGAACTCGCGTTGGAGATATGGAAGTGGAGGTGCGGCTCGGTGGAGTTGCCGGTGTTGCCCACCAGTCCAAGCACTTGCCCGCGATGGACCTTGTCCCCCAGCTTTACGCGAATTGAACCTGGTTGCAGGTGCGCGTAGAAGGCATATGCTCCGTTGCCGATGTTGAGAAGTACGTGGTTGCCGCCTACCGTTTCGAGAGTGATAGGAACGGCGCGCGAGTTGATTCCCGGAACATTCTGCGGAATACCGTCTTTTACCTCGGTGACAATGCCATCAGCGACAGCCAGGGCGTCTGAGCCGTAGGCATAGTAATTCTTGTTGTCGAGTTGGTCGCCATGATAGGTCTTGCCGTCGGGGCCGAGCTTTACCCAATCGATGGCGAAGCGCTGGGAAATCACGGCGCGCCCATCGATGGTGATCAGAGCGCGACGATGGCCGGAGGTGTTGGAGGGACCGTTCGCGGCCAGCCATTGATCTCCAGTGAGGGGCGAGCTGATAACGACGGGGCCGGTGCTGACGGGGAGGGGATTGGTCTCGACCGTCAGCTCTTCCGGATAGCTGCCGATCTTTGCGCTTACCCGATGGCGAATTGCCGCCGGCACATCCTGGGGCCGATCTACGGTCACCCACAGGAAGACGACTGCTTCGGTTCCGGCAGCGAGCTTCGATTTTTCCGGTACGGTCAGGCCTGGCCGATCAATCATGCCCTCGAGGTCTGCGCCGGTAAAAGAGGCGAGCGATTTGCCAGCCGGACCTGCGGCGAGGACTTCGATCCGCGTCAGCAGGCAATCCCAGTTGTTCATATTCACGATATGGAGTTCATAAACCAGATTCATTTTTCCGTTTGCCTTGAATGCAGTGGGGGCAATCGGCACGGTAATATCGAGCGGAACAGTTAGCGGCTTCTCTTTTGGCCCGGAAGGTACCGCGGCTGTGGGCGCGGAGGGGGCGGCGGTTGTAGTGCGCTGGAAGGACAAAGGCTGAGCAGGCGAACTCGTCTGCACCCATGTTCCGCCTATGGTGGTACCTTTGCCGTCGAGTGTGCCTTCATAGGCGCCGCCGATTGATTTCACTTCGAATCGGACCTTGTTGCCCTGCACGGTTATGGTGTCGAGGGGAAGGACCGCACCCTGATCTACGCTGTTGAGTTGGCCTGAATATTCGCCGTTGTCCGCCTTCTTAAAAGTAAGAACGAGATGCAGTTGGCTCGACCCAGCGTCAAGTATGCCGGCCCAGGAACCGGAGATATCGGCAGGCCCAGGAGGCGTCTGGGCACGGCTTGAGGCGGGCAGGAAGATAAAGGGGAAGAGGACCATCAACAGAGCGGCGATGGCCGTAAGCGGGGGAGAAGGAACCGTTCGGAGTGCTTTCGCTCTCGGATGAAGAGACTCAAAATGAGAATGTTGAAAGATCATGAGGTGCTCCATGTTAAAGGCGAAGCAGGTAACCACCCTGGAAAATGCCCGCAAGGAATCTCAATGATCCCTTTGCCCTTCAAGATCAAGTCGCGAATGGAGTGGCAACGGCGCTTGGAATCGACCTGCGCCCTGAAGAAAAGAGCGCACTGGTCGCGCACGGCACCTCCATCCCCGAGGCAAACACCTATTACGTTCAGGGCCGCGGATATCTGTCACTATCTGGCGCTGGTTCAAGAGAAGCAAAAATAGTTTTGGGCCAAGCCTCACAAAATACAAAGGAGAAGTGTACCAATGTCACAAGAAAAAGATGTATGCAGCGGTGGGACTGTCAGCAAAGACAATAGCAGCTTCACCTTCACCAACCATCACGACGCAAGCTGCTCTGTCAGCTTCATCACCACCCCACCGGGAGCCAATCAAAACTATACGGTCCCGGCAAAAGTGGGTTCCACCCCCGGCACTCAGCAGGTCAACTATACCAGCGGGATTGCCGGGGCCTACGCCTACACCAAACCCACCTGCTGCGGCGCGGAACAAACGAATCCTAACATTACCATGCAGTAGGTACAATTGGCGCGGAACTGGAACGAATACGTGGAGTAAATCAATCAAACAGGCGGGGACGCGTGGTTCTGCCGTCTCCTCTTTGCTCGGCAGCGGAACCGAATAGAGCCGCGGGATTCGCCTCTCGCTTTTGCTTCGGCGTTCACGGCCCAAGCCCCCATCCTGTACAATCCTCCCACCCCCAACTCACACCCGAGGACCACTATGAAACTCCCGCTTCCGAAAATCGCGCTCTGCGCCGCCCTCGCCTTCGCCCTCCTGCCTGCCTCCGCCGACGTTATCGTCCTCAACGACGGCTCCAGTTACTCCGGACACTTAACGGACCAGGCCAAGATCACCTTCAGCGGCAAGAACGGCGTCGGCTATACCTTTCCCGCGCGCGATGTGCAATCGCTGGCATTCACGCCCGCCGGAGACACCATCACCCTGCGCGACGGCAGGACCTTCTCCGGCCACTACACCGGCGCGCATGAGATCTCTTTCCTCGGCTCCGAGGGCGTCTCCTACAACTTCCCGGTCAAGGACATCTCCACCCTGGTGATGACCGCCTCCGCGCCCGACGCAGCCGAGTCGGAAGCCGCCGCGAAGACCGAGCATGCCGCTCATCCCGCCTCCCGCGTCGTCCCCTATGGCACCGAGATCACCCTGCACACCGACGAGAACATCGACTCCAGGCACGCGCATGACGGCCAGCTCTTCTCCGCCACCGTCGCCGACGATGTTCGCGACGCGCGCGGCGGCGTTGCGATCCCCAGAGGGACCCCCGCCAGCCTCGTCATCCGCAACAGCACTACGGGCGGCACGGTACACACCCCCGAACTCATCCTCGACCTCTACTCCGTCAAGATTGATGGCAAGCAATATCGCGCCATCTCTTCAAACGTGGTCGAGCACGGACGCGAGGGCCTCGGCGGCAACCGGCGCACCCTTGAATACACCGGCGGCGGCACCGGATTGGGCGCGCTGCTGGGAGGCATCTTCGGCGGCGGCAGAGGCGCGGGCATCGGCGCGTTGGCGGGAGCGGGCGGAGGCGCACTCACCCAACTCTTCACCCGCGGCAAGCAGGTCGAAGTCCCCGCCGAGACCACCCTCACCTTCCGCCTGGAGCGTACGCTGGTGTTGCGCCCTTAGCAGCTAACAATT
>JBDTLH010000353.1:0-4229 GCA_039934875.1 Acidobacteriaceae bacterium
GACGAGCAGCCGCTGCTCCAGAAAGACGCCAATGCGGCCCAGACTTATTTGCCGGGGGGACGGGCGCCGCGAGCGGGAGAGATTTTCAAGAATCCTGATCTAGCGAAGTCGTTGGAAGAGATTGCGCGCAGGGGGCGCGACGGGTACTACAAGGGCGAATCGGCAAAAAAGATTGTGGCGCTCTCGCAGAAGCTGGGCGGGGCGATGGCGGCGGACGATCTGGCGGATTTTTCGGCGGAGTGGGTGGAGCCGATTTCGACGACATATCACGGTTGGGAGGTGTACGAGATGCCTCCCAACGGGCAGGGGATTGCGGCGCTCGAGATGCTGAACCTGATGGAGCAATTTCCGCTGAAGAAATTTGGGGCGGGATCGGCGGATGCGCTGCATGTGATGATCGAGGCGAAGAAGCTGGCGTATGCGGACCTCTTCCGGTACATCGGGGACCCGCGGTTCGCGAAGATTCCGGTGGCGGGGCTGCTGTCGAAGGAATATGCGGAGGAGCGGGCGAAGCAGATTGACATGGGGCACGCGAATTGCGATGTTCCGCCGGGGGATCCGCCGGGGTTTGCGGGGGACACGACGTATCTGACGGTGGTGGACCGCGAGGGCAATATGGTATCGCTCATCCAGAGCAATTTTTCGGGGTTTGGGTCGGGGCTGGTGACGGATGGGACGGGGTTCGTGTTGCAGAACCGGGGGACGCTGTTTCGGCTGGATGCGAAGTCTCCGGATGTGCTAGCGGGGAGAAAGCGTCCGCTGCATACGATTATTCCCGCGTTTATGACGCGCGGGGAGGAGAAGATTTCGTTTGGCATCATGGGGGGATTCAATCAGGCGCAGGCGCATGCGCAGTTCGTGTCGGACATTGCGGATTACGGGATGAATATACAGGCGGCGCTGGAGTTCCCGCGATTTTCGAAGCAGACGTTCAAGGGGTGCGATGTTCCGATAGAGAAGCGCGTGGCGCCGGAGGTGCGGGCGGCGCTTACTGCAAGGGGACATGAGGTCGAGGTGCACGGTGATTTTTCAGGATACATGGGAGGGGGACAGGCGGTGCGGCGGGATTTCGCGACCGGGGTGAATTACGGGGCGTCGGATCCGCGGAAGGATGGGGAGGCGATCCCGGAGGGGCTGCCGGAGGGGCCGCGGTAGGTGGAAGAGCAACCACAGAGGACACGAAGGCCGCACGAAGGATGGGAAGGCAAGGACGGGCGGTGATGAACGATGATGGACGGTGATTAAGATCAAGGGCAAGAGCGAGGGGCAGTCGCCGATTGCGCCGATGAACGCCGATAGAACGGTGAGGGTGAGCGCTACGGTGCGGCGTCCCAGGGGAAGAAGAGGGAGAAGATGGTGCCCGAAGGTCCGGCGTTCGCTTCGATCTGGGGGCCTTCGGTTGGGCGGCTTTTGACGCGGACGCGGGCGTGGTGTTTTCTGAGGATGTCGGCGCTGACCCAGAGGCCTAGTCCGGTGCCGTGGATCCCCTTGGTGGTGAAGAAGGGTTCGAAGATGCGCTGGAGGGTTGGGGGATCCATGCCGTGGCCGTTGTCGGCGATGGTGACGCGGACGCCGCGGGCGCCGGTGTGGAGGTCGGTGGCTTCGCGGGTGCGCAGGAGGATATATCCGCCGAGGCGGGTGGCATCGAAGGCGTTGCCGATGAAGTTGGCGAAGACCTGGCGCAACTCGGAGGCGAAGCAGAGGATAGGGTGGGGATCGCGGTAGTCGCGGCGAATCTCAATGCCGGAATTCAGCAGGCGGCCCTGATAGATGGCGATGGCGGAATCGAGGAGGGAGGAGAGCTGTTCATGGGTAGCGGTGGTGGATTGGCGATGGAAGCGCAGGGTGTGGGTAACAACGTGGGTGACGCGCGCCAGCTCCTCGTTCGCCTGGCGGGCAAAGTTTTTTAGTTCGTCGAGGTTGCTCTCATGCTGGATCAGATAGAGGAGGTTGGTGACGGCCTCAAGAGGGTTGTTGATCTCGTGGGCGATGGTGGCGGCGAGGCGACCGACGACGGCGAGTTTTTCGGATTTGCGCAGGGCGTCTTCGGATTGTTTGCGGTCTTCGATATCGGTGTTGGTGCCGATCCACATCACGACCTTGCCCTCGGAATCGGGCAGGGCGTGGGCACGGCTGAGGTGCCAGCGATAGCTGCCGTCGGCGCGGCGGAAGCGGTGCTCGAACTGGAAGGGTTCGCCGGTGGCAATGGAATGTTGCCACAGGCGGATGTTTTCCTGCACATCCTCGGGATGGATGAACTGAATCCAGCCCCAGTCTCTAATGGCCTCGAAGGTGAGGCCGGTGTACTCCATCCACTGGCGGTTAAAGTAATCTACTTGCCCGCTGGGGCGGGCGGTGAAGACCTTCTGGGGCATGGATTCCATGACGAAGCGGAAGCGTTCTTTGCTTTCGAGCAGGGCGTCTTCGGTGCGCTTCTGGGCGGTAATGTCCATGAAGGCGCCGATCGCGCCGCGCACTGTACCGCTCTGGTCAAAGAGCGGATTGGCGCTGCCCAGCAGATGGACCAGCCTGCCATCGGCATACTGCAATTGCAAGACTTGGCCGGGCACCGGAATGCCGGTGAGGGCGGCCCTCTGCACCGGGAGTTCGTCGGGAGGGAGTTCTTTGCCGTCGAGGAGGACGCGGTAGGTAAGCCGCTCCGCGTGGGGGCCGCTCAACGATACATTTTCACCGGGAGCAGCGCCCAGGAGTTCGCTAAACCCGGCATTCGCGGTGATGTGGCCTCCGGCGGGGTCATGGGCGACGGCAATGCCCACCGGGACAACCTGCATGATGGCCTCGTGTTCGGCGAGGCGTTGCTGTAGGTCGAGCAGCAGGGCCTTAATTTCTTCCTGCGCCGATCTGGTTGCGGTGATGTCGAGGGTGACGCCGTCGAAGCGGAGCGGCTGGCCTTGGGGGCCGTAGAAGGTGCGTCCGATGGCGCGGACCCACTTCTCGCGGCCGGCTACGTCCAGGGCGAGGGTGCGGTATTCGATGTCATAGCGGGTGTTGTTCTGGTTGGAATCGGCGATGGCCTGACGAGTGCGTTCGCGGTCTTCGGGGTGGATGCGCTCGTAGAAGGTGTCAATGGTCACGTCAGCGTCGGGAGGAAGCCAGAAATGTTCTTTGACCCGCTCATCCCAAATCAATTTGTCAAAGGGAAGGTCACAGAACCAGAAGCCGACCTGGGAGGCTTCGGCAACCAGATCGAAGCGCTCGCGATGCTGGCGCAGGAGTTCCTCGTTGCGCTTGCGCTCGGTGATATCGCGGGTGATGGTGGCGAAGTTGATCGGCTTACCGGTCTTGGGATCGTTCACCCGGAAGATGTCGTAGAAGACGGGAATCGGCGCACCGGTTTTGAAGTGTTGGAAGGTCAGTTCGCCGGACCAGCGACCATCCTTGACTATGGCGGGCAATATCAACTGCTCGACAAATTCGCGTTGCTGGGGAATGAAGTAGTCCGGGACTTTGCTGCGGCGGACCTGTTGGAGGTCGTCGATTCCGACGAGTTCCCTGCCTGCCGGGTTCACATAGATGGGATTGCCTTGTAGATCAGAGAGGCCAATGAAATCAGACGAATTTTCGACGATGGAGACGAGCCGCTGCCGCTCCTTCTCGACCCGCGCGTGTTCGATGGCGATGGCGGCGGTGCGAACGAGCAGACCCACTGCTTCCTTCTCTTGGTCGGTGGGCAACCCGGGGCGCGGATAGTAGATCGCGAAGGTGCCCAGTAGCTTTCCCGTCGAGCCGGTGATCGGAGTTGACCAGCAGGCGCGCAGACCGTGGCTTAGAGCAAGTTTGGCAAAATCCTTCCATAAGGGATCATGGGCGATATCGGAGACGATCACAGGATGGCCGCGAAAGGCGGCGGTCCCGCATGACCCGGCGGCCGGTCCCAGGGCGATTCCATCAATGGCGCGGTTGTAGGCTTCGGGCAAACTGGGTCCCGCGCCATGGCGCAGGTGCAGGCCGTCCTCTTCCAGCAGCAGCACAGACGCAAGGGGGCCGCGCTGCGCGAAATGCGCTTCGATGCCTTGCGCCAGTTCTTTGAGAGTGGCGGAGAGCGGAGAACCGGTGGCGATCAGTTCGAGGACGCGTTTTTCGTGCTCCAGCAGGGCTTCGCTATCGCGGATCCGATTGCGGGCGAGGACCTGATCGGTGACCTCCAGCGCAATGACCAGAATGCCTTCCACCTGCCCGTTGGCGTCGCGGACCGGTTGATAGATGAA
>JBDTLH010000354.1:0-3174 GCA_039934875.1 Acidobacteriaceae bacterium
CTCAGCAAAATGCTCGAAAATGAGACTGTCCGCGATACTTTGACTTGGCCGAGCCGGGGCTTTCCCAAGGCAAATCTTTGCCTGGCTCGGGTGACGCAACCCGCGTCCTCGGCGATTACGATTGAGACGTTTATGATAGAAGAGGCAATCTGAATTAGAGCTTCTCTTAAAGGTGATGTGTCTGGAGCACTGAAGCCGGGAGGTGATTCGCGAAGCAAATGGCCGAGTCGAAGCAGCCATTCGTCGAAGCCGCAAACGGTTTGCTCAAAATGCCTTTCAAACTCTCGAAGACTTCTTCATAAATAATGGCATAGGCCGTGCCTTCCTGAACTCTCTGCAATAAGCGGCGTGCGCCTCTATTTAGGCGAGGCGAAAGGTCGGGCCTTTCCATGGAACGAAGCGAATCGAGTACGGAGCAGGTATCCAGTAGAAATACCTCCGCAGGAGCTCCTAAAATCTTTTGGGCCACAGAACCAACATCTACTGCTTGCAATTACGCGCTCACGCGATTGATAACGTCCAGCCCGAACTCATATTCATGAGCTAAGCGGGCCGCGATGTCCTCTCGCCAGCCAGCTTCCCACAGCAACGTTGATAGCTGATCGGCGGTTAACGGCGCCTTTTCCTCAACGGCGGCCCTGATGAAGCTCACCCAGAGTTCCCTGTCGCGTGGATGTGCTGAACCCGTACTCTTGTTGGCAGTGTTCAAAAAAGCGCGTAGCTTTGCGTAACTCTGTTCTGCTAGAAGGTCCTTAAACGATACTTCCGATCTCCCTTGCTTAATGAAGGCATCACTCTTCAAGACTTCAGCCGAGAGCGCCTGAAGACAGATGGCATACTCCTCGGGCGTCATGCTAGTCTCACCTGATCCTCGCGACGGCAAAATGTTCGTGACATGCCCGGAATTGTCTGAGTCAATAAACAAAAAGAAAGTCGCTGGGCTCAAAATCTTTGAGCTGGAACAATCAAGAACTCGGAATTGTGCGCCAAGTTCTGCTTCGCTAGCTCTGTCACGGCCCCAACCAGCAGGCAGGCTCTGGAGTACGTCGTCGATATTGGTTTTTTCGAAACTGAACTCGAAATCTGGGTACTGTTTCATCGTGCGCTCTCCTGGGGCTGGATTCGCAAAAAATCCTGAGAGAAGTTTACATCTTCTTGTTTACGCTGCCGGTTTTCGTAGCTCGCCTTGACGAAGCTGACGAAGAGCGGATGTGGTTCGAGGGGCTTGGATTTGAATTCGGGATGGAACTGGCAGCCCAGGAAATAGGGGTGTTGTTGGGGAGCGAGTTCTATGATCTCGACGTAGGTACCGTCGTCGGTGGAGCCGGTAATGCGCAGACCGGCGCCGGTCAGGACAGGTTCGTATTCGCGGTTGAATTCATAGCGATGACGATGGCGCTCGCTGATCTCAGTGGCGCCGCCATAGGACTTGCTGGCCAGGGATCCGGGGGTGAGTTTGCAAGTCCATGCGCCCAGGCGCATGGTGCCGCCGAGTTCTTCGACGCCGGTCAATTCGCGCAGCTTATAGATGATGCGGTGGGGCGTCGCGGGATCGAACTCGCTCGAATTCGCGTGTTCGAGGCCGCAGACGTTGCGCGCATATTCGATGCAGGCGGTCTGCATGCCCAAACAAATGCCGAAGTAGGGCGTCTTGCTCTCGCGCGCAAAACGGATTGCGTTCAACATGCCCTCGATGCCACGCTTGCCGAAGCCGCCGGGGACGAGAATGCCGTCGAAGGCTGCAAGCTGAGAGGCGTAGCCGCGGGTATTTCCGTCTCTTGCGTCCGATTTCGTCTCCAGACCTTCGGCCTCGACCCAGGTCACGTTGAGCTTGAGGTTCTGCGCTAGCGCGCCGTGGGTTAGCGCCTCCTTGAGCGATTTATAGGAGTCTTCGTACTCGACATATTTGCCGACAATGCCGATCGAGACCTCGTCCGCCGGATTGTAGGCGCGCTGAATGAGATCTTCCCAATGGCTGAGATTGCGCTCCATATGCATCTTGGGATAAGAGAGCGGATCGATGTGTAGATATCTGAGCGCCAGCGAATCCACCCCTTCTTTGGCGAAGACCAGCGGCACCTCGTAAATGGAAGAGACATCTTTGGCGGTGATGACGGCTTCGTCTTCGACGTTGCAGAAGAGGGCAATTTTGCTTTTGATATCGCGGGGCAGATAGCGGTCCGTGCGGCAGAGCAAGATATCGGGCTGGATTCCCACGCTGAGCAATTCTTTTACCGAGTGTTGCGTGGGCTTGGTCTTGAGCTCCTGGGCGGCGCCGATCCAGGGGACGAGGGTGACGTGAACGAACAGCGTGTTCTCGCGCCCCAACTCCTGCCGCATCTGGCGGATGGCCTCGATAAAGGGCAGCGATTCGATATCGCCGACGGTGCCGCCGATTTCGACGATGAGCACATCCACGTCGGCGGAGACCTTCTTCATCGCCGCCTTGATCTCGTTGGTGACGTGAGGGATGACCTGCACGGTTTTGCCCAAATAATCTCCGCGCCGCTCTTTGGTGATGATCTGCTCGTAGATTCGTCCGGTGGTCAGGTTGTTGTCGCGGGTGAGTCTGGCGTGGGTGAATCGCTCATAGTGTCCGAGGTCGAGATCGGTCTCCGCGCCGTCGTCGGTGACGAACACTTCGCCATGCTGAAAGGGAGACATGGTCCCGGGATCGACGTTGAGGTAGGGGTCAAACTTCTGCAGGCTCACGCGGAGGCCGCGGCTCTCAAGCAGGCATCCGATGGAGGCCGCGGCAAGACCCTTGCCAAGGCTGGACACAACTCCGCCGGTCACAAAGACATACTTTGCTGACATCTCGACCTCACATTTTGTAGGGGTGTTTTCGTGCGCCTGAGCAGGCTTGGACTGAAGGGGTGCACAATCAATTATCGCAGATTCAGAGTTCGGTGGAAACGGACTTCTTTCCCTGCCGGGCGAATACGATCGTGGGGTGGCCCTTGTAGGTGGTGCGCTCAAACTCCCGATATCCGCACTTTTCCGCGACGTGAATGGATGAAAGGTTGTCGGGATCCACAATGCATACTGTGCGCATCGATTCGAAGCGCGTATCTCCCCAGGCAAGGGCTGCGCGAACGGCTTCGGTGGCATACCCTTTGCCTTGCATAGTGCGGGCGAGCACCCATCCCATCTCCGGCAAGTCTTGAATGGAAG
>JBDTLH010000355.1:0-8437 GCA_039934875.1 Acidobacteriaceae bacterium
CAATACTTTCAACAAACCTTCAACGCCGAGATTCGCACCGTCCTCGACCAACAGAAGAAGCCGTAAAAAACGGAGGGTCGGCGCCCCCGCCGACCCATTTCATTCCCTCAGTGTGCTGCAGCAACCTACCTCTTCGCCGCTACCGCCTCTTGCGTCAACATCTTCTGCACTTTACTATGCCGAACGCTGTAGCCAAAGTAGATGAAGAGTCCCAGAATCAGCCATCCGAATGCCACCTCCCAGGTCAACCACGGCAGCTTGACCATCAAGTAAACCGCGGAGATCATCCCCAGGATCGGCACCGCGGGAACAAACGGCGTCTTGAACGGACGCGCCAGGTCTGGGTTCCTCCGGCGCAGTATCCAGGTCCCGGCGCACACGATCGTGAACGCCAGGAGCGTGCCAATATTCACCAGCGCGGCCAGCTTATCGATGGGCAGAAATGCCGGAAAGAACGCAACTATTATGCCCACCACAATGTTCGAGATCCACGGCGTGCGAAATTTGGGATGGATAGCGCTTGCCCAGGGCCAGAGTAGCCCGTCCCGCGACATCGAGAAGAAGACGCGTGACTGGCCGAGGAGCATGACCAGCATGACGGTCCCGAGGCCAAACACCGCCCCCACCTTTACCAGGAAGCTGCCCCATGCAATACCGATTGAGTCAATGCCCTTGGCCAGCGGATCTGCAACATTCAAAGTGGTGTAACTGACCAGTCCGGTGAGCGTCCCCGAGACCAGAACATAAAGAATGGTGCAGATCACCAGCGATCCGAGGATGCCAATCGGCATATCGCGTTGCGGGTTCTTCGCCTCCTGCGCCGCCGTCGAGACCGCGTCGAACCCTATATAAGCAAAGAAGACGGAGGCCGCGCCTGCCGCGATTCCGCTCCAGCCAAATTCTTTGCCTTGCGCCGGCGGAATGAAGGGCGTCCAGTTGGCATGCGCCTGCGCCGGGTGGTGCAGGATGTAGTTGATGCCCAGCACCAGAAAAATGCCGACCACTGCGAGTTTCACCATCACGATCGCGGAGTTCAGGTTGGCCGACTCCTTGATTCCGATCACCAGCACCGTGGTAACCGCCAGAATGGCAAGAAACGCCACCAGGTTGAAGAGCGCGGTCACATGGGGCAGTCCCGCCGTGCTGACCCCCATCGGCAGTGTCATCCCGGGCATCCAGCGGTTTGCATATAGGTAAAGATCAGTGCCCGGCGTCGCGGTGAATTGCGGCGGAATGTGAATACCAAAATCCTGCAACAGGCTGTTCAGATATCCCGACCATCCGGAGGCCACCGTAGCCGCGCCGAAGGCATATTCGAGCACCAGGTCCCAGCCGATTATCCAGGCGACCAACTCGCCCAGCGTGGCATAGCCATAGGTATATGCGGAGCCGGCTATCGGAATAAGGGCGGCAAACTCGGCGTAACACAATCCGGCAAAAGCGCAGGTTATCCCGGCGAGCACAAAGCTCAGGGTCACCGCGGGCCCGGCATGGATCGCCGCCGCCTGTCCGGTAAGCACGAATATGCCGGCGCCGATGATGGCGCCGATACCCAGCGTGATCAGGTTCACCGGACCGAGCGCCCGCCTTAAACCGCCGTTCTCTTCGCCTTCTCCTTGCGCCTCGTGAAGAAGCAGGTTGAGCGGCTTGATTGCCATGATTTTGGCCATGCCAGAATTGTCTCCTCGAATATATTTAGGTGGCGAGTCTCGCCTTCGCCCTCGCCGTGCGCGACCACAGCATATAAACCGGAATCCCCAAAATTACCAGGATCAATCCCGGCCAGGTGTACTGTGGCTTGTAACGCAACAATACAACATCCACGAATATCGCCATCACTAAATAAAGCCCCGGCACCACCGGATAGCCAATCGCGCGATAAGGCCGGGGAGCGTCCGGGCGCTTAAAGCGCAGGATGAACACCGCAAGTATCGAAAATATGTAAAACAACACCGACGCAAAGATGATGTAATCCAGCAGTTGGCTATAGGTGCCGGAGAGACAAAGCAGGCAACACCAGATGCCTTGCATGATCAGGGCTGCGGCCGGGGTGCGGTATTTGGGATGCAGCTTGCTCGCGCTCTTGAAGAACAACCCGTCTTTCGCCATCGCGTAATAGAGCCGCGCGCCCCCGAGGATCAGTCCATTGTCGCAACCGAAGGTGGAGATCATGATCGCGAACGCCATCAGCGCCGCGCCCACTCCGGGGAAGATCGTCTGCATGAACTCGGTGGCTACGCGGTCTTCTGGCGCGAACTGGATGCCGTGGCCGATGATGGTCGCGGCGTTCGCAGCCCCATGCAGCGGCAGCACCATCAGATACGCAAAGTTCGCCAGCACGTAAAGCAGGATGACTGTTCCGGTGCCAAGCGCCAGCGAAAGCGGCAGATTGCGTTGCGGGTTCCGCACCTCGCCGGCAGTGAAGCTGACGACATACCACGCATCCGCGGAAAAAAGCGAACCTACCTGCGCCACGCCAACGATGGTGAGAATGCCGACCATCGCCGTCCCGCCGGGCGATTGCACTGCAAACAGAGAGCTCCAGTGGACATTCTGCCAGAAGTTGCCGAAATTGGCCGCGATGGCCGCGTGATTGCGTCCGATGGTGAAACCGAGCACGACGATCCCCAGCAGCGCCGCCGTCTTGGCGATCGTGAAAATGTTCTGCACCATCGCCCCGGTCTTTACTCCGGTTATGTTGATGGCGGTGAGCAGCACGATCACCAGAATCGCAATCAGGTTCGCCGTGTTCAGCCCCACATCCATATTGCCGAAGGATACCGGGCCCGCCTTGAGCACGCCGATGTGCCCCATGTGCCATATCCAGCGTGTGCCGGAGACCCAGGGAACCAGCACCCCCAGGAACTTCCCGAACGCGACCCCGACGGCGGCGATGGTCCCGCACCCGATCACCAGAAAGTACGTCCAGCCATAAAGAAAGCCCCACATCGGGCTCATGGCCTCGCGCAAATAAATATATTGCCCGCCCGCGGTGGGCATCATGGCCGCGAGCTCGGCGTACGAGAGCGCGCCTGCGATGGTCATCACGCCGGTCACCAGCCATGCCGCAATCAGCAGCGCCGGCGAACCCACCAGGCGCGCGATATCCGCCGACACGATGAAGATGCCGCTGCCGATCATGCAGCCGATCACCAGCGTCGTCGCACTCATCAGCCCCAGTCCTTTTACGAACTGCGGATCATGGCTCTCTCCGGCGGGCATTTGGGCTAGAGGTGCAGGTTTAGTGGTCACAGAGGGCTGTTAAGAGTTTTACCGCAAAATTGAATGGAAGTCTGCAATTGATTTTATAGGTGCTTGAAAAAGTTCGCGAATCACCGCCACCGAGTCCGCCCCCGCATCTATTACCGCTCGGCAGTTGCGGCGGTCGATGCCCCCAATTGCCACCAGAGGTTTCTTGGTCAGCTTGCGAATTGCCGCCAGCCGCGCCAATCCGACCTCAGGGTCGGGATGGAGCTTGGAAGCGGTAGTGAAAATCGGGCCGATCGCGAGATAGTTCGCATCCGTCCCATCCGCGGCTTCGATTTGCCCTTCATTGTGACAGGAGATGCCGATAACTCTCTCGCTGCCAACCACCACCCGCGCACCGCCGGGACTAAGGTCCTCCTGGCCCAAATGCACTCCATCGAACTGCGCGGCGAGACAAATATCCGCGCGATCGTTCATGATCAGCGTCGTCTGCTCTCGCCGCTCATAAGCATAGGCCAGCCGCACCATCTCCCGCGCATCGCTCAACATCTGCCGCGCGTCGCCCGATTTATTACGATATTGCAACAAAGTCACGCCGGATTCCAGCCATAGCCTGATCATCGCAGCAAGCTCTTCGCGCGTAGAGACGAAGGCGCGGTCGAGAATGGGATAGAGGCGGGGCAGCGGACCACTAAACATTTGGCTCTGGTCTGCGTATTCGAACGTGCTGCTCATCCACAATAACCAGGTTGCCCATTATTTCTTCCACCGGGACCGCCAACAAAAACCGTTGCAGCAATCCGAGAACTGAATCGAAGGTCGTGTCGGACGGCCTTAAGCGTATAACTCCCGCATGAGATCCGACAGGAAAATTCCTGACGTCCGCGAAGTCTTGATCAAGAGTAATGATGACCAAACCGCGTTCTAATGCGAACAGCAATATCTCTGAATCGGGCTTACCCGCAAGCCGATATTCGATAATATGCTGGACAGAAATATCAAGCGGCAATGGCCGCGGCGATAAGTTCTCATCCAATAAAAACCGGAGAGTCAAGCGAATATGACTCTGGTCTCATTCACAAGTTCGGTTGCGAATTGCAAAGCAGCTACCACATCTTCGCGTGTGAGCGTGGGATAATCCGCCAGCACATCATCAATGTTATAGCCGCCCTCGAACATACCAAGTATGTTCGTCACCATTATGCGCGTGCCTTTGATTACAGGCTTTCCGTGGCAGATTGCGGGATTTGTTTCAATGCGGTTGGTGTATTCCATAACACCTCAACAAATCAAATTATATCAATGCTGCCGCCGCTTCAGGCTGCGCATTCGATGCACTCGAAAACCTAAGGAGACTCTGATTAACTAAATACTTCGAAGGTTTTGGGTTAGGACCCCCGGCTTCAGCCTGGAGGATAAGTCGCTGAAAGAATTAGGGGCGGCTTTTGCCGCTGGGGAATTGGTTCACTAAAAGCATCGCCAAACTCCTGCAATATTGCCCATCCCGGCATAGCCACTCCCATCCCTTGCTCTCCCCCGTGTGCTCGTCAGCGCTTGCCCTTCCCCCGCGCCGACAGCCCCTCCAACACCTCTCCAAATCCCCCCACCACCATCGTCTCGTCTCGATCTGGTCCGGTCGAAACCATCCCGATCCTCACCCCAAGCCCAATCTTCTGCTCCAAAAAGCGCAAATACTCCTGCCCCCGCTGCGGCAGTTCATCCAGACGTTTGGCATGGGTCGTCTCCGTCTTCCATCCCGGCAGCTTTTCATAGACGCATTCGATCTTCTCGTAATCCCGCGCATCCGACGGAATCGCCTCCGTCCGCTTACCATCAATCTTGTATTCCACGCACACCGGAATCTCATCCAGTTCATCCAGCACATCCATCTTCGTGACCACCAGCCAATCAATACCATTGATCATCACCGCATAGCGCAGCAGCGGCAGATCAATCCACCCGCAGCGCCGCGGTCTTCCCGTCACTGCCCCAAACTCATTCCCCTTTTTACGGATCACATCGCCCATCGCATCGTGGATCTCCGTGGGAAACGGCCCCTCGCCGACTCGTGTGCAATACGCTTTGGTAACTCCAATCACCGTCCCAATCGCATTCGGAGCCACGCCCGTCCCCGTCACCGCGCCCCCCGATGTCGCCGACGAAGACGTCACAAACGGATACGTCCCATGATCGATGTCCAGCATCGTCCCCTGCGCGCCCTCGAACATCACCGACCCGCCCCTGCGGATCTCCTCATTCAACAGCAGCGCCGTGTCGGTCACAAACGGGGCCACCCTCTCCGCCGCCCGCGCATACTCCTCATAAATCGCGTCCGGATCAAGCGGATCAGTGTTGAACAGCGCGTGCACAATCGTGTTCTTCTCCCGGCATGCATTCGTAATGTGTTCACGCATCAGCTTGCGGTCCAGCATGTCGCCCACGCGCAATCCGCTGCGCCCCATCTTGTCCTCATACGCCGGACCAATGCCGCGCGATGTCGTTCCAATCCGCACCCGCCCCGGCGCGTTCTCCGCCGCCAGTTCCACCATGCGGTGATACGGCAGAATCACCTGCGCCCGATTGGACACAAACAGCCGCCCCGCAGTCTTTAACCCGGCCTGCTCGACCGCATCCACTTCCTTTAAAAACGCGATGGGATCCAGCACCACTCCATTGCCGATCACCGCCAGGCTGCCCTCGCGCAAAATCCCGCACGGAATCAACTGCAACACAAATCGCTGCCCGTGAATGATGACCGTATGCCCCGCATTGTGCCCGCCCGCATAGCGCGCCACCGCGGAAAAATGCTCTGACAGCACATCCACGATCTTGCCCTTGCCCTCGTCGCCCCACTGCGCGCCCACCACCACTGCCGTCTTCTTCTGCAATCGCATCTCCAATATTCTGATTCACGCTGATTGTCGAATTGTCGAATTGTAAATTGTCGAATTAACGCGCTGTTTGGGCGAATTTTCAAATTCGACAATTCGACAATTTGAAAATTCGACAATTCTCCACCAATTTTATACTGTCAGCAGAAGCCGCCATGCCCGAACTCCCCGAAGTCGAAACTGTCGCTCGCACGCTCGCCAAATCCATCACCGGAGACACCATCGACCACCTCTGGCTGGGCGAAAAGCCCGAACCCCTCAAATCTCCCGCCCACGAAATCGCCGCCACCGTCGAAGGCACAAAAATCACCTCCGTCCATCGCGTCGGCAAACAAATCGCGATTGATCTAGAAAAGCCCGGCGCCGAAGGCGAGCGACGCCAATTCATCATCCACCTCGGCATGAGCGGACGCCTGCTCGTCACCACCCGCGACGCCGAGGTCCCCAAACACACCCATGCCATCGCCACCCTTCGCTCCGGACGCGAGCTGCGCTTCACCGACCCCCGCCGCTTCGGACGCCTCTCCGTCCATCGCGCACCCACCCCGTTCACCGGCCCCGGCGCCGAACCCCTCACCATCCCGCTCGATGATTTCATCCGCCTCTTCCACACGCGCAAAACGCCCATCAAAGCCGCCCTGCTCAACCAGAAACTCCTCCACGGGATCGGCAACATCTACGCCGACGAATCCCTCTTCCTCGCCGGTATCCGTCCCCGCAAATCCGCCACCAAACTCACCCGCGCCGAACTCTCCCGCCTTCACGCATCTATCAAGCAGGTCCTGCGCGAGGCCATCAAGCTCGGCGGCTCCTCCGTCTCCGACTACGTGGACGCCGACGGCAACAAAGGCTTCTTCCAGCTCCGCCATAACGTCTATCTCCGCACCGCACAGCCCTGCAACGTCTGCGGAACCCCCATCAAACGCATCACCCTCGCCGGACGCGGCACCCACTACTGCCCAAAGTGCCAGAAATGACTCTGTGACTGGTATTTGTGATTCATGAACCGGATACACTACATTGTCGAATTGCCAAATTGTCGAAATGTTTGAATTCGACAATTCGACAATTCGACGATTCAACAGTTTAGGCAAGGTCCCATGTCCTTCTTCGCCATCGGAGTCGACCTCGGCGGCACCAACCTCCGCATCGCCGCCGTCGATCAAAACGGAAACCAGCTCGAAACCATCACCACCTCCACCGAAGTCAAGCGCGGGCGCGACTCCGTCATTCGCGACATGTGCCGCGACATCAAGACCCTCCAGCAGAAGTACGAATCACAATACCATTTCGCCGGCACCGGCATCGGCGTCCCCGGCATCATCGACCTCGAAACCGGCACCGTCCGCGAATCCCCCAACCTCCCCGACTGGCAGGACTTCCCCGTGCGCGAAGAGATCGAGCGCTGCCTCGGCGCCCGCGTCTTCCTTGAAAACGACGCCAACGTCGCCGCCCTCGGCGAACAATGGCTCGGCGCCGGCAAGGATTTCAATTCAATGTGCATGCTGACTCTGGGCACCGGAGTCGGCGGCGGCATCGTCCTCAACCAGCGCATCTGGCATGGCATGACCGGTATGGCCGGCGAACTCGGACACATGACCGTCGATCCTAACGGGCCGCCCTGCGGCTGCGGTGGCCGCGGATGTCTCGAACAATACGCCTCCGCTACCGCCATCAAACGCATGTCCCTCGAAGCCATCTCCGCCGGCAGCGCCCCCGAGCTGGGACGCGCCATGAACGCCAACCCCGAATTCAGCGCCAAGTTTGTCTTTCAAATGTCGATCAACGGAGACGCCGCCGCCCAGCAAATCTTCCGCACCGTCGGATGGGCCCTCGGCATCATCCTCGCCGACGTCGTCAACGCCTTCAACCTTCCCGTTTACGTCATCGGCGGAGGCGTCGCCGCCGCCTGGGAGGCCTTCGCCCCCGCCATGCTCTCTGAACTCGAACTCCGCTCCTTCGTCTTTCGCGCCACCCAGTCCGCCTCATCCCGCCGCAAGACCCTCATCACCCGCGCCCTCCTCGGCAGCGACGCCGGGCTGATCGGCGCAGCCTACCTCCCCATCCAGGCGCAAGAAACCTAGAAGCAACCACAGAGGACACGAAGGTTTCACGAAGGAACCACCAAGGGGAGCATCGGACGGATACACCAAGAGAAATGCCTGATTGAATGTCATCCTGACGGTATCGCGTTCTTTGCGATGCGGTCAGGACCTATGCATCTTGGCCACACGCGACCGTACTCGGCACAAGACGAGTAGATTCCTCAGTGTTCCTTCGTGTAACCTTTGTGTCCTCTGTGGTTGCTTTGTTCCTAGCGGTCGCTTCTGCTCTTCAAT
>JBDTLH010000356.1:0-18356 GCA_039934875.1 Acidobacteriaceae bacterium
GGGGCCATCGTGTTTCTTCTGATCTATCATGCGATTCGAAGATCAGTGTAGGCGTCGAGTTTGGAAATGGAAGGCGTGCCTGAGGGCACGCTTTTTTGTTTGCAAAGGGAATGGCGGAGGCGGAGGAGAGATAGATCCTTCGGCTCGCTGCGCTCGCTCCGGAATGACAACCTGCTGGCTTAGGGAACAAGTTGTTGAAAGATATCACTGAAGTCGTAAACGCCTGGCGTGGGCGCGGTGGGGAGCCATTCGGCGGCACGGACGGCGCCTAGGGCGAACCCGCGGCGGGAGTGGGACTGATGGATGAGGGTGATGGTGTCCACCTCGGAGGTGAGGGCGATCTCGTGGCACCCCATGTTCTCATCTTTACGGATGGATTGGATGGCGGCTGCAATGCCCTCCGATTGGAGGATCTTTTCGAGGACGACGGCGGTGCCGCTGGGAGCGTCCTTCTTGTGGATGTGATGGGTCTCGGTGATGGCGAATTCATAGCCGTATTGGGCGGCGGCAGCGGAGGCGCGGGCGATGGCGTAAAAGAGATTGACGCCAATGGAGAAGTTCCCGCCCCATACTAAAGAGGTGTGATGATCCGCGATAAGCCGGCGCACATGGGGCAGGTGTTCGTACCAGCCGGTGGTTCCGACGACGATGCTTTTGCCGGCGAGGGCGCAGGCTTCGATGTGGCGAAGCGCGGATTCCGGCGTGGTGAAGTCGATGACGATATCGAAGTGCGCAAGGGCGGTGAACGTGAGGGCCGCTTGCTGCTGATTGGCGGCGCGCCCGATCGAGGTTACATGATGACCGCGCTCACGGGCGCAAGCGGCGACCAGCGATCCGGTTTTCCCTTTGCCCAGGACGAGGATGTTCATGCGAAGACCTTTCATGCGAAGACCTCGGGATCGACTTCGGAGAAGAAGCGGTCATGGAGTTGAGCGACGGCGCGGGGGACGTCCGCCTCTTCGATGACGAAGCTGATATTGATCTCGGATGCGCCCTGGGAGATCATGCGGATGTCCACGTCAGGGATGGCGGAGAAGACCTGGGCTGCGAGGCCGCGCGCGCCGCGGATATTCTCGCCAACCAGGCAGAGTATCGCCTTGCGCCCCTCGTATTTGACGTCGGCGAGGCGGGCGAGATCGGCGGCGAGGGCGGGGATGGCGTGCGTGGAATCAACCGTCACCGAGACGGACACTTCCGAGGTGCAGACCATGTCCACGGGACAGCGGTGGCGGGCGAAGACGGCGAAGATGGATTCGAGAAAGCCGTGCGCCATCAACATGCGGGTGGCGACGATATCCACGATGGTGATCGAGGTCTTAGCGGCGATTGCTTTGAAGGGATTGGAGGTGGGTGCGGCGCGGGCGATGATGCGCGTGCCCTCGCAAGCGGGATTCGCGGAGTTGAGCACCCAGACGGGGATATCCTTTTGTACGGCGGGAAGCAGGGTTGCGGGGTGGAGAACTTTGGCGCCGAAGTAGGCAAGCTCGGCCGCCTCTTCAAAGGTGAGGGTCTTGATGCGGCGTGCGCTGGGACAGATGCGCGGATCGGTGGTCATCATGCCGTCCACGTCGCTCCAGATTTCAATGTCGGTGGAGTTGAGTGATGCGCCGATGATGGCGGCGGTGAAGTCGCTGCCGCCGCGTCCCAGGGTGGTGGTGATGCCGCTAGGGGTCGCGGCGATGAAGCCGCCCAGGACGGGGACCTCTCCGGCATTGAGCAGCGGGCGGATATATTTTTCCAAAGCGACGGCGGAGCGCGCCAAATCAGGCACCGCGTTGCCATGGTTTGCGTCGGTGGAGATGCAGGAGCGCGCATCTACATGGGTAGCCTGAAGTCCCCGGGCGCGGAACGCTTCGGCGATCATGGCGCTGGAGAGGCGTTCGCCAAAGGAGAGCACGTTGTCGAGGGTGCGGGGGGTGAGTTCTTCGAGGGCGGAGATGCCGCGCAGGAGATCGTCGAGCGCATCGAATTGCGCGGCCAGCGATTCGTGGAGGGCGGTGAAGATGGGGGCGCGGAGGAGTTCGCTGACGGCGGTGTAGTGGCGTTCGCGGAGGCCGAGGGTGATGGCGAGAGATTGTTCGCGATTGCCCAATGCCGCGGCGCGGGCCGCGGCCAGCAAACAGTCCGTCACCTTGGATAAGGCGCTCACGACGACCGCCGGAGCTCGATGAAGGCGGCTGCGGACGATCTCCGCGGCGCGAAGAATAGCGGCTGCATCCTGCACGGAGGTGCCGCCAAACTTCATCACCACGCTCATGCCAGCAGGCCCTTGGCTTTGAGCAATTCGGCATTGAGGATGGCTGCGCCGGCCGCCCCGCGGATGGTGTTGTGGGAGAGCACGGTGAATTTCCAGTCGAAGAGGTTGCAGGGGCGAAGGCGCCCGATCACGGTGCTCATGCCACGGCCGGCGTAGATGTCCAGGCGGGGTTGGGGGCGGTCGGGCAGCTCGGTATAGATGATGGGCTGCGCGGGCGCTGAGGGAAGATGCAGATGCCGCGATCCACCGCGAAAAGCTTGCCAGGCTGCGATGACGTCTTCTTTAGTGGCGGGCGTCGAAAGTTTGATGGAGACGGATTCGGTGTGTCCATCTTCGACGGGAACGCGGTTGCAATGGGCGCTGACGGTGATCGGAGCAGGCTCGATCTCGCCATCTCGCATGCTGCCAAGCATCTTCTGGATTTCAGTTTCCAGCTTTTCTTCTTCGCCCGCGATGAAGGGAATGACATTGCCCAGGATGTCGAGGGATGCGACGCCGGGATATCCCGCGCCGCTGACCGCCTGCATGGTGGCGACGAAGACACGCTCGACGCCGAAGGCGCGATGGAGGGGAGCGAGCGATATCGCCAATCCCGTCGCGGAGCAATTGGGGTTGGTGATGATATAGCCGCCGTTCAAGGTACGCGAGGCCTGCTGATTAAGGAGAGCAAGATGGTCTGGATTCACTTCGGGGATGAGCAGCGGGACATGGGGATTCATGCGCAGGGCGGAAGAGTTGGAGATGACGATGCAGCCGGCGGCGACGTAGGCGGGTTCAATCTCAGCGGCGGCGTGGCTGTCGAGGGCTGCGAATATCATGCGCGGCGGAGGCGATGTACATTGGGCTGGGGCTGCGCCGGAGACGATTAAAGATGCGATATTGGCGGGAAGTGGAGTCGCGAGCTTCCAGTTAGCGGCGTCCGCGTAAGTGCGTCCCGCAGAGCGCTCTGAGGCAGCGAGCCACGTGATCTCGAACCAGGGGTGCGATTCGAGAAGCTGTATGAAGCGCTGGCCGACCATTCCGGTTGCGCCGAGGATGCCTACGGGGGCTTTTGTCATGTCGCGAGATCAGCGGTAGCGGGATACGAACAAAAAGTTCACAGGGTGGATGGGCCGGCGAGGACGCCGACCCTCCGATCTACTTTTTATAGATTCTACGCGAGGTGAGCGTGAAGGCCGGCTTCGGTGAGTGCGGTCACTTGCGAGGTAATCCATTGGTTGGGGGCGCGGTCGCCATCGAGGGTGAGCTTGATGAAATTGCTGGTCAGGGCTTCGGCGACATTCGCTGCTCCCGGCTGAGAGGGAGAGTTGGAGCGGGATAGGATAATGGCTTCGAGAGTGCGTCCCACAAAGCCGCGGCGAAATGCGGCATTCTTTTGGGCGATCAAGTCGCGCAACAGGCGATTGCGCTGGCGGGCGCACTGTACCGGTACTTGGTCGGGGAGCATAGCTGCCGGAGTTCCCGGGCGCGGTGAAAAGCTGAACACGTGCAGATAGGTAAAGGGGAGGCGGGCGATGAAGTCGTAGGTTTCGCGAAACAGCTCGTCGGATTCGCCGGGGAAGCCAACCATGACGTCGGCGCCGACGGCGGCGTCGGGCATGGCGGCGCGAATTTTTGTGACCTTCTCTTCGTAGTGCCAGGGGCGGTACTTGCGGTGCATCTGGCGCAGGATGCGGTCGGAGCCGGATTGCAGGGGCAGGTGCGCGTGCTTGGCGATGCGCGGCTCTTGAGCAACGAGTTCGATGAGCTCGTCACTCCAGTCCATAGGCTCGACGGAGCTGATGCGGAGTTTGGCGATGGCGGTGCGATTGAGCAGGTAGCGGAGCAGGTTGACGAAGCGGTCGTTGCGTCCGCTTGAAGCGTGACGTTCGAAATCGCGGCCCCAGCGCCCGAGGTTGATGCCGCTGAGCACGATCTCCTGAAAGCCGGCGCGCACCAGTTGCTCCGCCTCGGCGATGACGCGCTCGGTAGAGAGAGAGCGGGAGTTGCCGCGGACGAAGGGGATGATGCAGAACGAGCAGCGATTATTGCAGCCATCCTGCACCTTGAGGTTGGCGCGGGTGCGAGTGAAGCCGGAGGCAGTGGCGTCGCCTTCAAATACGGGAGCGGCCAGTACTTCGGTGTGAGCAAAGATATCGCCCGAGATGAACTCGGCTGCGGAATTAACGGAACCGATCTCTTCCGCGGCGGCTATCTGATCGAGACTGATGAGGGCACTAATGTTGCCGGGCTCGTCGGCTTCGTTTGCGTTGTGGTCTGTTTGAGAGTGAGGCGGTGCGGAGACCGGAGCGCCTGCGGATAGCGCGGCGCTTGCAGCGATGCCGGCGACCTGTGACTTGTGCGAATTTCCCACCACCCATGCGACTCCGGGCAGGGCGGCGAGCTCTTGCGGGGCGCGTTGGGCGTAGCATCCGGTAACCAGGATTTTCGCGAGGGGATTGTTGCGATGGATGCGACGGACGGCGGCGCGAACGTCCGCGTCAGCCGCGGCGGTGACCGTACAACTGTTGAGCACAACCACGGACGCGCTGGTTTCGTCGGTACGCAATAGCCCAGACGCGAGCATTTCGCGCTCAATGGCCGCGCCGTCAGCCTGGGTAGCGCGGCAACCAAAGTTGAGGATGTGAAAGTTACTCAAATTAGGGACTAGAATCCTGATGGAAGTTCGAGATCGACGAGCTTATTTTATATAATTGGTAAGTTGAAGTATGGCAGGAACTAAGCAGCATAGTATAGTTTCTTGCAATTGATGTGGCGACGGTTCAGGCTTCAATCAGTCCGGCAAATCTCTGGAGAAAAAAATGAAACGACGCATTCTGTTGGTCGATGATGAATTACCTATCCTGCTTACGTTGAAGGCGATATTGGAGATCAATGGCTTTGAGGTGGACACAGCGGGTTCGGGGAGGGAGGGTTCGGAGAAGCTGAACAGCTCCGAATACCATATGGTGATCACCGACATGCGGATGGAGCATGAGCAGGCGGGGTATGACGTGATCCGCATAGCGCGGGGGATGCCATACTATCCGGCGGTGGCAATTCTGACCGCGTATCCGGTGAGCGGGCAGGAATGGCAGAAGCAGGGCGCGGATTCGATGTTGGTGAAGCCGATGAATACGAATGACCTGTTGCGGCAGATTGAGGCGTTGCTGGTGACGCATGAGGACAAGAAACAAGCGCGCTCCGTGCCTAAGGCGGCCAAGAATGCGGAGGGCAAGCTGAGAAAAGGTACGGTAGCAGCGGGGTGAAGCGTCCGTGTGAGTGCAGAGAGCCGGAGCAGACTGCTCCGGCTATTTTCGCGTCCAAAGAAAGTGTGTGAACCGGTTGATGGAGAGATGCGCAGTCCAAACCTTCGCCCTCAGAATCTGGCACCCTTTATAATCTGACTTCCCGATGCAGCGGAGACACATTGCGGGCTACTCACTCCTCTGTTTGATCTGGGGCAGCACCTGGCTGGCGATTCGAGTTGTGGTCCAGACCGTGCCTCCTTTGCGCGCGGTAACGCTAAGATTTGCCCTGGCGGCGGCACTGCTGGCTTTGTTTATAGCGATGCAACGATTGCCGATGCCACGGCACCGGGAGATGCGGGGATTGCTGGCTCTGGCGCTGGGCATGATGGCGCTGCCGTATGCGCTGGTCTTCTGGGCGGAGCGGCTTATTCCGTCGTCCACCACGGCAGTGTTGTTTGCGTCACTGCCGCTGTTTACGGCGTTGTTTACGCGGCTGATGAGCGAAGGCAAGGTTCCGCGCCGGGCGGTATATGCGATGGCAGTGGGGGCGGGCGGGATACTGGTGATGTTTTCCGGCGCACTCTCCGCCAGCTTCGCCACCTTGATGGGAGGAATTGCGGTGCTGGCGGCGGTCGCTCTGAGTGCGTGGGCCACCGTGTTTGCCAAGCTGAAGGCCGCCGGAGTGAATCCGATGGTCAGCACCGCAGTACAGTTAGGGTTGGGTGCGCTGTTGCTGATGCCGGCATGTCTGCTGATGGAGCGGGGCGAGCACGCGCAATGGAGCCATACGGCGGTCGCCGCCATGGGCTTCCTGATCGTATTCGGATCGGTGGTGGCGTTCTCTGTCTATTACTGGTTGCTGCGGGAGATCGAACCCTACCAGATCGCAACCGTGCAACTGGTGGTCCCGGTGGTGGCCATTGCGGAAGGCGCGCTGCTGGGACATGAGCGGGTCCCGTTTAGCGTTCTGGCCGCAGCCGCGTTGATCCTGGGATCTGTGGCAGTGGCATTGCGGGCGCGCGCTAATGATGAGGCGATGTTGTCGGTCAGGATGGGAGAGCTATGACTCTGCTGCTGTTGTGCGCGCTGATTGCTCTGGGGCTGGTCGCAGGGGGATTCGGCGCATTGGCGGGGGTGGGCGGCGGATTTCTGATCGTGCCCACGCTGATCTTGTTTTTTCATTTGCCGGTGCATGAGGCCATTGGCATCAGCTTGGTGGCGGTGATCGCTACCTCAACAGCGACCAGCGCGGTACAGGTGGAGCGCGGGGTGACGGACGTCCGATTAGGATTCGTGCTGGAACTTACGACCACCACGGGAGCGATCATCGCGTCACTGCTGGCGGCATATCTGAGCAAGCGCATGCTCGCGGGATTGTTCGTGGCGTTTCTGGCGTTTACGTTGATCTCTATGCTGAAGAAGGCGTGGACGTCGCGGGCGGAGAAGGAGCCGTCGCAGGAGGTGCCGGAGTATCGGATCAAGAATTATCCCGCGGGCATGGGAGCGGCGCTGCTGGCGGGAGGACTCTCGGGACTGCTGGGGATCGGCGGCGGCCTGATAAAAGTGCCGGTGATGATGCTCTTTATGGGAATACCTACCCGGGTCGCGACGGCGACCAGCAATTTCATGATCGGGGTGACGGCGGCGACCAGCGCATGGATTTGGTATAGCCGGGGCTTTGTCAACCTCGGCATCGCCGGCCCGCTGGTGGCGGGAGTAATGGTGGGCTCGCACTTCGGAGCGCAGAATGCGCGGCGGGTGAAATCGCGGTATATCGTCCTGCTGTTGATTGTGGCGGCAGGCTACTTGATGGTGCAGATGCTGGTGAAGCTGAAATCGGGGCAGATTTGATGGGCAGGGGAGCGCACAAGAGTTCGGAGCGAAACCAGACGACCGACCACATGCTGGCGGTGGGGCTGCGCGCTGGAGGTGTAGCGGCATTCGTGCTGGTGGTGGCGGGGTCGGTACTCGAGGTGCTTCATCTCCAATTCGCGCGGCTGGTATTACAGGTGGGAATACTGGCGTTGATGTCCACGCCGGTGCTGCGGGTGGCGCTTTCAGTCTTTGCCTTCTGGCGGGAGCATGATTACAAATACATGGTGATTGCGGCGGCGGTGCTGACGATCGTGCTGCTGGGCGCGATTCTAAGGGTGGCGGTGTAGCCCACCAGCTTTGTTGCTGGAAAGCCTCTATACTGCGGTTGCAAGTTACCATAGGCGATTTGCCCCAGGAGAACCCCCATGCCCAACTTCCCTTTTCGGCTCGCAGCCGCCGTGCTTTTCACCTCTCTTGCCTCTTCCCTTGGCGGTGCGCAAAACTACACCGCGCCCAGCATTCCGGTGATCGGATCCGCGAACACGGTCACCGCGGATCCGGTGGTCCCAAAGCCCAGCGGCCCCTCATGCACGGTCACGCTGTTTACCAATTACGAATTCGCCGATTTCAACCCGAAGTATTTTTCCTACACTCCGGCGTGTCCGGGGCCGTGGAAGAAGGTGGTCTTTGAAGGCGATTTCAACATTACCGCGGGGCGGCAATTCGATCGCACGGCGGAAATATGGATCGGGGGCGCGAATATTTATTTCGGCACCACCGCCGAGCCCTCCGCCACCGTCGCCCGCAACTGGCACGTGGAATCGGCCCTGACCGACTACAGCACGCTCTTCAACAGCGCGCAGAACGGACGCGTGGACCTCGGCAATTTGGTCAACCAGACCTACACCGGGATCATATACGGCAGCGCGAAGCTGGTCTTCTATCCGGTTGACGATGACGCGCCGCGGGTTGCGGACCAAGTGCTCCCCCTCTCCGCAGGCCCGACCGGAGGCACCGTCACGCTCAATACTCCGACAGATATGCTGTCTGCCACCTTCACGCTCCCCCTCAATGTAGAGAAGGCCTATCTCGATGTCTTCGCGCAGAGCCAGGGCGGCGATGAGTTCTGGTACACCTGTGTCCCCAATGACGTAGCCAGTGAATTGCAAAGCTGCGGGGGGACGGCGTTCCGCGAGACCGAAGTCACCATCGACGGGACTCCGGCGGGCGTCGCTCCAATTTATCCGTGGATCTATACGGGAGGCATCGATCCTTATTTGTGGCGCCCGATAGTCGGCGTGCATACACTGAATTTCGCGCCCTATCGAGTGGACCTCACGCCGTTCGCGGGCGTGCTCTCGAATGGGCAGCCCCATACCGTTTCACTTTCTGTGTTCAATGCGAATGGATACTTTTCCGCGACGGCGACGCTGCTGGTTTATCAGGACCACGGCTCCGGCCAGGTGACGGGAGCGGTGACCCGGAACACCATCCAACCGGCGAATCCAGTCATCAGGGAAAATATCTCAAATAAGAACGGAGATATCCGCGGCACGGTGAAGACCGATTCCAACCGGTCGTACCAGGTTGCGGGATATGTGAACACTTCCCACGGGAGGGTTGATACCAAGGTCGAGCAGAGCATCGATTTTGATAATCATCAAAAGTTCAAGATCAACAGCTCCGTTTACGTGCAGGACATCTCGCAATCCACCGACACCGCCAGCACCGTATCCACAACCGAAGATGGAAAGACGACTACGCAGCGCGTGCTGCGGCAGTATCCGCTGGTTGCCGATATTAGTCTGGCATTCAACCCCGACGGGAGCTTTTCGCAGACGACACACATTGTCCAGGGCCTGGAGCGAAGTCTGGTTGACAAGTTCAATGAGAGGGTCACCTATGCCAGCAACTTGCTCGATTACGTCTCCCCCTCGGACACGTTGTTGTTCGACGCGCAGGGCAACTTGACGGGTAACCAGGGGCAACGCAGCGAGCAAATCTATCGCCGCTCCGATTCAAACGGCAAGTGTTATTACGAAAAGATCAAAGCGAAAGGCGGAGTACTGACCAGCGTGAAAACGGGCTGCAACTAAGGGGCTCCAGCACCAGAAACCAGCACAAAGGGGCACGATCCATCGTGCCCCTTTTTTAGAGTGGACGTAAGATCGTTGTTCCTCAGCTTGAGTCGTTCGCGAGCGACTGCGCAGCGAGAGTGGAAGGGTTGGAGTGCCAGGTGATGATGAGTTGGGCGCCCGCGACTCGGAAGTTTGAGGAGAATCAGCTTCCAGGATGGTATTGCCGCTCGGTGTGTCCTTTGAGGTCGGCGGGGTAGAAGTAAACCTCGCGCAGGTCTCCGGTCGCGTAGCGCTGGGCCTCGTCGTTGAAATGGGGCGAGCTGGGATGGCCGCTTTCTCCTCCGGCGGTCACGGCTCTGGCGCGTATGTGTTGACCGAACTCGACCACGGCAACGAAGCTGTTGCCGCTGGTGCCATACCATTTTTTCGTATTGGGATAGGCGTGTGCGCCGAAGGAGGCGAGCGATCCCCATACGGAGGAGGTAAAGCCGACGGGGATACTCGGTCCGGAATCGGTGAAATGCGGCTCGATGTCATCGTTGAGGCGCTGGAAGCGATTAATGTCGCCCCACGGCGTCTTCCAGCTTCCGAAGTCCGCGGTGAGTTTGTCGGACGCGGCAGATAAAGCCTGGAGCTGCTGGCTTGCCGTAGGTTTATTCGCGCTGGCCGCGCCTTCCGACATTTCCGTGGCAAGAAAATCTCTGCCGACTTCGTGTCCTAATTGCGTTCCATAGAAGACGGCAAGTGCAGTGGGGACGGAATCGACGGCCCAGCGGAAGTCCCAGGCGCGCAGGACTTTGACCTGCTCCGCCAGTTTTAGCTTCACAGGATCACCGTCGGGAGCGGTATCGTAGGCCTTTAGCAGCGCGGGAATGAGGTCGGCGAAGGCCGGAAGATAACTGTCATACGCAGCCGCACGCAGGGAATCGATTGTGAAATTCTTTTTGTTCTGCAGCACCATGATCGCGTGACGACCGCGCGGAGATTCACGGCCGCTGTCCACGTACGCCGGGTAATCCTTCTGTTTGGGGCTGTAAGCGCCGGCGGCGGACCACGGCCAGTTGTTGCTGTTGTAGAGCCAGCCATTGGGCGGATTGAGCAGGTGCGGGGTTTCGTCGATCGATAGCACGCCATGCCATTCGGTTGCCGGGTTGCTGCCGTCCACCGGTTTGGTCCAGTCGAAATGAGTATCACGCCGGGGAATAAAGTTGGAGTGGAAGTAGGCGATGTTGCCTTCGGCGTCGGCGAAGATGGTGTTGTTGGAGGAGTCGGTGTGCAACTCCATGGTCTGCCGGAATTCCTTATAGTTTTTCGCCTTGGTGCGCAGATAGGA
Source organism: Acidobacteriaceae bacterium (assembly GCA_039934875.1). GTDB lineage: Bacteria > Acidobacteriota > Terriglobia > Terriglobales > Acidobacteriaceae > JBDTLH01. The sequence continues at coordinate 10,714 of JBDTLH010000356.1, forward strand.
TTGCTCGAGCGCCTTGATGTGGCGCTGCATCAGGCGGATGCTGGTCCATTTCCCTTCGCTCTCGCGGACGATGGGGCCGTGTTGGGTGTAATAGGCGGTGAAGGTCTTCTTCTCCATGCCGGCGGCGGTCTTATAGGGAATGGTGATCGTCTTTGCGGTCACCGGGCGCTCCTCGTTTCCGTATTTATAGAAATAGCGATTGCCTTTTTTGGAGATGGTTTCGAGATATTCGTCGATGTTGTCCACGGCACTCGAGGTATGCATCCAGCCAGCGGTGGGATTGAATCCCTGATAGATGAAGAACTGGCCCCAGGTAACGGCGCCATAGGCATCGAGCCCCTGGTCGCTGGCCATCTGCAACTCGGAGCGGAAGAAGAAGGAGGTGTGGGGATTGATGAGCAATAGAGCGTGATGGTCAACGGTGTTGGAGGGCGCGATGGCGATGCCGTTGGATCCGCTGGGCTCCGCCGGATAACCGTTGTCTTCCTCTTCATCTTCCTCTTCAGCTTGGGCAACGGTTGGGGCGGCGGAGTCTTTGCCGTAGAAAGCCTGAAGCTGCTTGAGATTCACACGCTCGATGTCGCCGCCGATGCTGCCCTCGGTAAAAGAGAGCGCCATCCAGGGCTGGAAGTGATGAATAACCAGCGGATGCACTTCCGGATGCTTATAAAGATAGTAGTTGAGGCCATCGGCGAAGGCCTCCATCAGCGACTTCAACCACACGGGGCTGGCGGCGTATTGCTTCTGCAATTCAGCGGGATCGATGAAGAGCTTCATGCGCAGGTCCTGGTAAATCCTGGACTCGCCTTCAGACTCGGCGAGGCGGCCCATCGAGTTGAGATAGTTGGTCTCGACGCGGTTGAAGTCGTCTTCCGCCTGGGCGTACTCCATGCCGAACACGGCGTCGGCATCAGTCTTGCCGTGGACGTGGGCAATGCCCCAATCGTCGCGGATGATGGTGATGTTGGCGGCCTCCTGCTGCCAGCGCGCGACATCTGAGCCGGTGGATTTTTGCAGGGCGACGCAGGGGAAGGCGAGAGCGAGGAGGAGGAGGATGTAGAGGCGGTTTTTCATGGAGAATTTTAGTGCGTCCAGTGTATGCTACGCGGGCGGAGTATGACGGTAGCAATGACAAGGATGAGGTTGGACGCGGGTGAAGAGGTAAGGATTTCGGGTGCGAAGCCTCGCGTCGAGGGGGAGCGCACTGCGCAGAGTGAGATTGTGGCGTTGAAGCGGTTCAAGAAGCTGATGAAAGAGAACGCGGGGAAGCTGCGGTTTTCGGGCGAGAAACTCCGTAATCGTCGATAGCTCTTTTTATTCGGCCAATTGCGCCACGACACTGGACAAACGCGTGATCGCGCGCGCCTCCGAAACTTAGGAGTTTGGTAGACTCAATCGTTTGTGAGATAGGGTGAGAGCTTGGCGCACCTGCGCACTGAGTCATTCATAAGGAGACTGCTGTGACGGACATTTCTGGGATCAAGACGGTTGGAGTCGTGGGTGCGGGAACGATGGGCAATGGCATCGCGCATGTATTTTCCAAGGCCGGATTCGGCGTCCTGCTGTGCGATGTGAAGCAGGAGTTTCTCGATCGGGCGTTGGCGACGATCACGAAGAACCTGGAGCGGGAGGCGCAAAAGGGAAAGCTCACTTCGGAACAGAAGGACGCGGCGCTCCAGCGTATCGTCCCTACGACCGAGCGCGAAAAGCTGGCGGAGTGCGATTTTGTGATTGAGGCGGCGAGCGAACAGTTTGAAATCAAGCGCGAGTTGTTTCAGGATTTGGACCGGATCTGCCGTCCGGAGGTGGTTCTGGCATCGAATACATCTTCGATCTCGATCACCAAACTAGCTGCGCAGACCAAGCGTGCGGACAAAGTGATCGGCATGCACTTTTTCAATCCGGTGCCGGTGATGAAGTTGGTGGAAGTGATACGCGGGCTGGCCACCACGCAGGAGACCTACGACCTGACCAGGGCGCTGTCGGAGAAGGTGGAGAAGACGCCGGTCGAGGTGAACGATGCGCCGGGATTTGTCTCCAACCGGGTGCTGATGCCGCTACTGAATGAAGCCATGTATGCGGTGATGGAGGGGGTAGCGACTGCGGAGGCGGTGGACGAGGTGTTCAAGCTGGGTATGGCGCATCCCATGGGGCCGCTGACGCTCGCGGATTTTATCGGCCTCGACGTGTGTCTCGATATCATGCGCGTGTTGCTCGATGGACTGGGCGATCCCAAGTACCGGCCTTGTCCACTGCTGATCAAGATGGTGGATGCGGGGTGGCTGGGCAGGAAGAGCGGAAGAGGGTTTTACAAGTACAGTTCGTAGTTCGCGTGGACGGAGTGTACTCTCGGCCGAGTTTCCTTTCTCTGTGTCCTCGGTGGTGAGGCCTCTTATCGCGTGAGTTCGCCCAGCGCCGCGCGGAAGATCACGTCGAACTTCGAGTCGGGTGAATTCGCCTTCACCGCGGAGTCGGTGGCGCGTTCGGCGGCGTTACGCTGGTAGCCCAGATTGGTGAGGGCGGAGAGGACGTCTTCTCCGATTGGCAGGCGCGGAGCGGCGCGGACGCCGGAGTCTTCGCCGGGAGCGGTGGCGAAGTCGGCGAGTTTATCGCGCAATTCGAGGACCATCCGTTCGGCGGTTTTTTTGCCGATACCGGGGATTTTGGTGAGGCGCGCGGTTTCGCCGGAGCGCAGCGCCGAAACCAGTTGCGCGGCAGACATCCCGCTGAGCACGGTGATGGCGAGTTTGGGGCCGATTCCGCTCACGCTGATCAGGCGTTCGAAGAGCTTCTTTTCATCGGCGGTGGCGAAGCCAAAGAGCGCCAGTTGGTCTTCGCGCACGTGGGTGTGGATGAAGAGCGAAGCGTCGCCGCCGGCCTCGGGCAGGTCCGAGTAGGTGGGAACGGTGACCAGCACTTCGTAGCCGACGCCGTGAATATCGAGAACGACGGTGGGAGCCTGTTTGGTGAGCACCTGGCCGCGCAGATGCGAGATCAACGCCGGCTACCCGCGCGTCCATTATCGCCGCGGCGGCGGTAGTGCACGGCGAACCCGTAACCCGGGTTTGGGGGGAAGAGTTCAGACATGAGTTCGAGGCGGGCGGCGAGAGCTTTGGGGGCCAGCAGAGGATAATCGCGCTCGCGCAATTCGAAGTATTCGACGTCCATGGCGAGGGAGAGCATGTAGATGGCGAGCGAATCGCAAAAGGCGGCCGCGAAGTATTCGGTTTTAGCTCTTTCGTCGCCCGGGGCCTGGCGGCGGAATTCATAGGCATCGAGGCTGGTCTCGCCCTTGGCGTTGGCGAGCGCCTGCTCCCAGGCGAGTGCGGAGAACTGGGGAGCGACGCCAATGGCATCGTCGAAGGCGTGAGCGACGTTGATGAAGAACTCGAATGAGGTAGAGAATTTGTCGGGCGAAAGGCGGGTGGAGATGAAGACGTATTGCGAGCCGCCGGCTTCATAGTTGCGGTGGCAGGAGGAGACATCGCCCAGGGACTCTGAGTAATTTTCCGAGACGCGGACCTCCCCGTTGTCTGTCATGGCGAGGGGGACAAAGTAGTAAGCCTTGTTGCTGATAGCAGCGGCAACAGTGCGGGGGACCGCTCCCAGGAGCCGATCGAGGTCGCCTGCCGGGAGGTGAGTGTCTCCGTAGGCGGCGTAGCGGATGCCATTTTCCGTGAGACTGAGAGGTGCGGTGCGGAGGACGTCAGCCGCCGCGAGGGTTTCAGATTGCGCAACTTCGGGCATCGGGTAACTTCATTGTAATTGAATGGCGGATTAGTCGCGCACCAAGCGGGGATTGGGCGCCAGCGGGCGGTCGCTCATACGAAATTTGGTGCGGAAGTGCTGGGATAGGAGGCCAATCGCCTCGCGATTTTGCTCGGCGTCTTCCCGGACGAGGTATTTGATCGCTTCCACCAGCAGGCGCTGCCCGTCCAGATAAGGATGTTCGCCGATTGGAGCCGGCGGCGGCTCGCGCTTCTGATGGATCTTGGGATAGGGACGAGCTGGAATGACAACTACTTTACCCATGATCCATAGGAAGGGCGAGAGGCAACTATCGTTGCCAAGGTTTTTCACTGGCGGACGATTTTTGTGGCCGAATCAGACTTGATCTTGAAGGTGTCGTCGGAGATATGAGGATTCAGCTTAATGGCGGTGTAGGTGGCGATGCGATAATCGCCGGAAGGTTCAAATGCCTGCTGCTTGAGGGAGATGTCCTGTTTGGGATCAACCCAAACGATGATCTTATTGAACATCTTGCGGACGGAAGGCGCTTTGGGGATGAGTTCAAGCTTGACCGTGTCGGTCGAACCGATCTTTTCAGTGCCGGAGTAGGTGACGTCATAAGTTTTGAGCAAATCATGGCCGCGTCCGCCGAAGCCGAGTACGAGAAAGCTTTCGACGGCCTCGCGATTTGCGCCGGTGTCCTTTTCAGTGATCTGGTTAATTTTGGGTTGGAACAAGGACAGCTTGCCATTCGAGAAGACCACCTTCTTAGTAGCGGGCTTCTCGATGTCGAGGGCCATCTGGGTTTCGTGGGAGTTGCGGCGGAAGTATATCTTTCCCGTCTGGATGTCGTGCTCATCCACCACCGACTGATATTGGTCCCAGGAGAAGTCGGCGGAGGCGGACTTGAAATGGGTCGAGGCTTCGTCCATCTGCGTGAGTACGGCCTCAAGCTGGGGCTGCTGGGCGCAAGCGAAGGCGGCGAAGAACGAGGCGAAAAGCGCCAGGGCGGCCATGCGGGCGAGGACCATTCGGTTTCTATCTCCCTCAGCGGCAGAAGCCGCGGATACTGTGGCGATTCCCCCCGGCTGCAACCGGGGGCTTACCCAAGACCGGAGTTTCTCATTTTCTTACGAACACGCGATACGCGGCAATGTTGCCGTCGGAGTCGCGCAGCGGGTCATAGCGGTCCACGGTGGCGTTGCCGGAGAAGGGCTTGAGGGCACGCGCGATAGCGGCTGCCTCATCTATGGAAAGCGCGCTCTTGGCATTGATCTCGGCGGCGCTAATCAGATATTCGGTTTCGCCGCCGACGGAGCCTACCTTGGTCGGGTGCATGGAGGGAGCGGCGGGCTGGTCGCGGAAGTTAATATAGCGGGGAGAGATGAAGATGAATGCCAGAATGAGCGTGACCATTACGTCATAGTGAAAGCTGCCGCGGGGATGGTCCCACCAGAAATAGCTCTTGAACACCTTCCACATAAAGATATCTTACGCCAGTAATCGGGGAGTCACGAAGCTGCGGACACACGGGTCTCGGGTCACAAGCGAGGGCAAATGCCCCGAAGCCGCGGAGCGAGTCGGGGGGCAAGCCCAGTCGTCACGCGTTGCTTTAGCCCACGACTCGTGACCCGTGACCTTTCTCGGCTTGGCGCCGGGCACTATTTCCTGGGGTCAAGCTTTAAGGATGCGGAGTTCATGCAGAAGCGGTTCCCGGTAGGCTTAGGGCCATCCGGGAAGACGTGTCCGAGGTGCGCGCCGCATTTGGCGCAGGTGGCTTCGGTCCGCTTCATCCCGTGGGAGATGTCTTCATGGGTGGCGACGGAGGCGGGATCAATGGGTGCGTAAAAACTGGGCCATCCGCTGCCGGATTCGAATTTGGTGTTTGCGTCGAAGAGGGGCTCTCCGCAACAGCGGCAGTGATATGCTCCGGCGCGGTGTTCGTCCCAGTATTCCCCGGTAAAGGCGGGTTCAGTTCCTTTTTCACGGGTGATGTGGTATTCGGCGGGGGTAAGCTGCTGGCGCCATTCGGCTTCGGACTTCGTGATATTGTCGCTCATGCCGCTTAGATTCTATTGCCGCCCAGAAGGATACAAGCTGCTGCTGCTGACTGCTGGCGATTCGTCATGGGCGGGTCATGGGTCATGGGGCGCGAGCTGAATGCCGAGTGGACAATCGCCAGAAGCCAGTAGCCAGCAGCCAGAAGCCCGGCTTAGCTTCAGTTTTCGTACCTATGGCGATTCTCGGCTGCTCTTTTGGACAGGTATTGCACAGGCATTGCGGATATTCTGGGACAATGCTGCGCATGACAGTGTTGGCGAGCGGGTCGAAGGGGAACTGCACGGTGCTAACCTCCACGGCCAGCGGCAGGAGCATTCTGGTGGATGCGGGGATATCCTGCCGGGAGCTGCTGCGGCGCATGAAGATTGCCGGGGAAGACCCGGCGAAGCTGTCGGCAGTGGTAGTAACGCATGAGCACCAGGACCACATCGCGGGGCTGGGCGTGCTGGCGCGCAAGCTGAAGATTCCGGTGTTTTTTACCGCGGCGACGCACGACGAATGGCAGCGGATGGTGTCTCCCAAGCCAAAGCGGACGACGCGGGAGCAGTGGTTTGCGCGGCTGCGGGGGGAGGAGCTGGAGCAGAGGGTCCCGGCGTGGCAGTATGCTCCGGAGCTGGCGATGGCGGCCGCCGCGGCGGCTCCGGCGCCCGAATTCGTGGCGGCAATGCAGCATGTTTTGCCGCAAATGGCTGTAGAGGAGGATGCGGCGGCCAATCCCACCGATCTGCCTGCGGTCGAGCACTTCGAATCGGGGCGCGATTTTGCCATCGGAGATATCGGGGTGACGCCATTCACGGTGCCGCACGATGCGGCTGATCCGGTGGGATTTGTGTTTACCATCGCGGGCGTTCGAGTCGGGATGGTGACCGATCTGGGTTACATGCCGCCCAACGTAAGCACGCAATTGCGGCGCTGCGACGGGCTGTACATCGAATCGAACCATGACCTGGAGATGTTGCGCGGCGGCCCCTATCCCTGGTCGGTAAAGCAGCGAGTGCTTTCCCGGGTAGGCCACCTATCGAATGCTGCGCTGGCTGAGTTCTTCACGCGAGAATACGATGGGTCAGCGGCCTTCATCGTGCTGGCGCATTTGTCTGAGTCGAACAACCATCCTGAATTGGCGCGAGATTGCGCACAGCGGGCGCTGGGAATGCAATCGGACCTTCTCTTCCGCAAGCTATTGCTGGCGAAACAGGCGGAGCCGCTGGACGCCATCGAATTGTGAGTTCTCGATTACAATTACATATGGCGGTAAAGTGCTCTGATCAGGTCGTAGGCGATATTCTGGCTACCTGGCGCTATGATATTTCGGGCCTGGCGCCGGAGATGCGCAGCGCATATGAGGAACACCTGCAAGAGTGCGAGCGCTGCATCTACAAACAGCGGTTGCACCGGACCATTGATATCCTGCTGGTAATGATCGCGACGCTCTCCGCGGGCGCATTTTTGATTTCGTTTCTGGTGGTGCGCCACTATCAGCCGCACAATGCCTTTTATCTGGAGCTTGGAGGGCTGGCGGGATTTGCGTTTTCCGCCTTCATGTGGTTGGCCGTGCTGTTGGCGACCCCTGCGCCGATTGTGATTGCCGGGGCGGCTAAGATTGGGGCGCGCGCCATCCATGAGCGGCTGCCGGAGAACCTCAAGGAGCATGTGCCGGAGCGTTTGCGGGTGTTCACTGCGGAGAAGATCATTCACCACGGAGATACGGAGTACACGGAGAAGAGCTAAGGGGATTCGAACCTGATTAAACCTGATGAACGATGAATAAGGCGGGGGAGAACCAATCCGGCAGATAAATTACGAATTCCTTCCCCCGTCAGGCAGTAAAAACAATTACAGATCGAACCCAGACT
>JBDTLH010000357.1:0-5580 GCA_039934875.1 Acidobacteriaceae bacterium
GGGAACAGTATGTAAGCTACTCATCTGTTGCGCCGCTTTATGTGGCGGCGCGGAAGAAAGCGGGATGGACGGTCCTCATCATGCCCGCTTTCAAAGCAATCGACCCCTGGGCCGACGCGTGGAATACGATTGTCGGCGAGACGTGGCAGCAGTGGTCGGATGGTTTCATATCGGTGATTCTCGATCCGGCGCTGGGCGCGGACAATGCCGCGGCGGTGCAGAGAGGCACGGTGGGCAGTTACGCCAACTATACGGATGGAGTGCATCCTGGGCCGACGTATCCGGCAATGGCGAACTACGTTGCGCAATATTTGAATCTGCTGGAGGGCTGCCGCTTCGAGTCTTGTGCGTCGCCTGAGGTGAAGCGTTCAGCCTACGCCGAAGCCGATGGAGACGAGGTGCTGGAGGTGGACAGCACCAGAGCCGGCTTTACCGTGACCCTGCCCGACTGCACCGCCTTCTTAGGTACCACGCGATACATCCGGAATCGAGGTAAGGCAAATCAAGTGACGGTCCAGGGGAGCACGATCACCTATGCCAACACCGATCCCTCGACCTGCGCGAAAGACCCAGCCTCCAATACCATTAAGTGCGGTGGCTTCTCGCCGTTCACGCAGCCCGTCAAGGGGCCAGATACGATTTCCGCGGGCCAGACGGGCGTCTTCCGGGTGGTTGCCGGTGGACTCACGCTCCAAGGCAACAGCGAAGTTTTCGGCGCGCATACTCCAAGGGCAAGTGGCATTGCCGGTGGCAGTTGTACCTGGGTGCGGGAAGCCGATTCCTCCCCTAAACCTCACCACTAAGCTGAACCACTGACTTACTCTAGGCGAAACCCCTCAGCACCTTAGCCGCGCGAAACATACCCAGTTTTGATCGCTTTTTATGCATTTTTTATGCTTTTTTGAGCTGTTTTTTGCTGAATTAAACGCTCTTTTTTGCCTATTTTCCGCAAAACTAAGGTTTTTCGGGGCTGTTCTGCCCCCTCCCAAAATAGAGCAAGTACGGTCCAGCCGGAAGCCGGAGGAACCGAGTGCAATGGAAGCATCTCTCTTGAGTATAGGGATTTTGGATTCGCCTTAGCTAAGATGAAGGTGGTTGCCACAAAAGTCTGAAGGGGAAGGCAAGAGGCGAGTTTCATGATCAGCAATCGAAAAAATGTGGCGTTTGGAGCGCCTGGGATGGCGCCGCGCTGGACCAGCGGCGCGAAGGACGCAGTGGGGACGGCGTATTCGATCGCCAGCAAGGTGTGGTTCACCGCCGTGAGGGGCTGCTTGACGGAGGTCTATTATCCCACCATCGATACGCCGCAGATCCGCGACCTGCAGTTCCTCATCACGGATGGGGAGACGTTCTTTCATGAGGAGCGCAGGGCGCTGGTCCCGACCGTGCATCCGCTGGAGAATGGCGCGCTGGGCGTCTCTGTCACGATGAGCGATCCGGAGGGGCGTTATAAGCTGCGCAAGCAGATCATCAGCGATCCCTTTCAGGCGACGGTGCTGATGAACGTGACGGTGGACGCCAGCGAGGAGATGCTGAAGAAGCTGCATGTGTATGCGCTGTGCGCTCCGCATTTGAATATCGGGGGGGCGCACAACAACGGAGAGGTGGTGCAAGCGCAGGGGCGGATGCTGCTGAGCGCATTTCGCGACGATACCCACCTGGCAATGGGAGCGACGCTGCCCTTTAAGCGCACATCCGTGGGGTATGTGGGAGTGACCGATGGCTGGCAGGACATCTCCGATAACTTGCAGATGAATTGGGATTTCGACTATGCGCCGGACGGAAATATCGCGATCACGGGAGAGCTCGATTTAAGCAAGGGCGCTACGTTTACGCTGGGGCTGTCGTTTGGAGATACGCGGCAGTCGGCGGTGGCCACGCTGTTTCAATCCTTGAGCGCGCCGTTTGAGACGGTGCGAGAGAGGTTCGTAAAGGAGTGGGGGCGGACCGGCAAGCGGATGGAAGCGGTGCGCAGCGAGAGCCAGCATGATGGACACTTGTTCGCGACCAGCGTCAACCTGTTGCTGGCGCATGAAGACAAATCCTATCCGGGGGCGTTGATTGCGTCTTTAAGTATTCCGTGGGGAGAGCTCAAGGGAGATGAGGACACGGGCGGCTATCATCTGGTGTGGCCTCGGGACCTTTGCCAATCGGCTACGGCGTTGCTGTCGTTGGGGGACACGGCGACTCCGCTGCGCAGCTTGATTTATTTGACGGTGACGCAGTTGGGAGACGGCTGCTTCTATCAGAACTTCTGGATTGACGGAGATCCCTATTGGAAGGGAGTGCAGCTGGATGAAGTGGCGTTTCCGATCATGCTCGGCTGGCGGCTGAAGCAGGCGGGAGCGCTCTCCTACTTCGATCCGGCGGCAATGGTGAAGGGGGGTCTGGCGTTTTTAATGTGCGAGGGCCCGGTAACCAATCAGGACCGGTGGGAGGAGGCATCGGGGTACTCGCCTTCGACGCTGGCGGCGGTGATCGCGGCGCTGATTTGCGGGGCGGAGTTTTTGCGCGAGGTGAAAGAGGACGAGTCGGCGGAGTTCGTGGAAGAGTACGCCGATTTTTTGAATGCCAACCTGGAGAAGTGGACGGTGACGACGGAGGGTACGCTCGACGCGGATATCAAGCGGCATTTCATACGGGTGAATCCGGTATCGCTGGATAAGGACGGGTATTCAGACGAGGACCCGAACCGCGGCACGTTGCGGCTGGCGAACCAGGCGCCGGGCGCGCAGGTGGAGTATCCGGCGAAGGAGATTGTGGATGCGGGGTTTCTGGAAATAGTGCGTTATGGGATCCGCAGGGCGGGGGACCCGTTGTTTGAGGATTCGCTGAAGGTCGTGGATGCGGTATTGAAGGTGGATTTGCCGCAGGGCCCGGGATGGCGCCGATACAACCACGATGGCTATGGCCAGCGGGCGGATGGCACCGGGTACGACGGTTGGGGCGTGGGGAGGGCGTGGCCGCTGCTGACCGGCGAGCGCGCACACTATGAGTTGGACGCGGGAAGAGATGCGGTGTCGCTGCTGAAAACTTACGAAAAATTCGGGCAGGGGCTGGGGCTCTTTCCGGAGCAGGTGTGGGATTCGGAGGAGCAGCCGAATTCAAAACTTTATTTTGGCGCGCCCACGGGCTCGGCGATTCCGCTGGTCTGGGCCCATGCGGAATATATCAAGCTGGTGCGGTCGATCGAATTGGGCCATGCGGTGGACCGGATTGCACCGGTATATGACCGTTATGTGGGGGGCAGCGAGCCGGAGTCGAAGATCGAGGTCTGGAGCACGAACCGGCGGCCGAGATCGATTGCGACCGGCAAGCCGCTTCGCATCATCTATAGGGAAGATTTCATGGTGCGCTGGACAACCGATGGTTGGAAGACCCAACAGGACACAGAAGCAATCGGGAATGGGTTGGCTCTGCACTATGTGGACATTCCAGTGCTGAAAGGCGGCGGCACGCTGCGATTCACTTTATTCTGGAAGGACAGCAAGCGGTGGGAGGGACGAGATTACAGCGTGAACTGGGGATAAGAGTGGCGGCCGATGCCACGGATAGAGGTGAAACCAACTTGGGATTGGAAATTGTTTGCTGAGAGGGCGGGATGGAAAGAGTGGATTTCATAAATCCCTCGGGGGCTAAAGCCCAGGATTCGGTATGGCCTATCCCCCGGGCTGAAGCCGGGGGTCTACCTAGCACCGGGGGTCCTACCAACACCCGGGGGTCTAGCTAACCGCGGGGTCTAGTTAACACCGGGGGGTTGAGCTAACAAGCGAGGGGAGATAGATAGAGGATGCAGAGCACGGCAGCGGATGTACAGTTACTCACCATTGACACCATTAGAACGCTGGCCATCGATGCGGTACAGAAGGCGAACAGCGGGCATCCGGGGGCGCCGATGTCGCTGGCACCGATGGGATATGTGCTGTGGCATGAGTTCTTGCGGCATAATCCGACGGACCCGCATTGGCCGAACCGCGACCGCTTTGTATTGTCGAATGGGCACGCTTCGATGCTGCTCTATTCGCTGCTCAACCTGACGGGATACGATTTGCCGCTCGATGAGCTCAAGCGCTTCCGGCAGTGGGGATCGAAGACGCCGGGACATCCCGAGTATGGCATGACGCCGGGGGTAGAGACGACGACTGGTCCGCTGGGACAGGGCGTGAGCAATTCTGTGGGCATGGCAATTGCAGAGCGCTGGCTGGCTGCGCACTTCAACCGGGGCGAGCAGAAGATTGTGGATTATCGCGTTTATGCGGTCTGCGGCGATGGCGATATGGAGGAGGGGATCTCGTCCGAGGCGGCTTCGCTGGCCGGCCATCTGGGGCTTTCTAATCTGACTTGGATTTATGACAACAACCACATCAGCATTGAGGGCGATACGGAGCTGGCGTTTACGGAAGATGTAGCGGCGCGCTTCCGGGCGTATCACTGGAACGTTCTGCATGTGACCGACGGAAACGATACGCAGGCGATCCATGGTGCAATGCAACAGGCACAACAGGAGACGGAGCGTCCGACATTTATTGTTCTGAATACCAAGATTGCTTGGGGCTCGCCCAATAAGCAGGGCAAGGCGAGCGCGCACGGCGAGCCGCTGGGCGCGGATGAGGTGAAGCTGACCAAGAAGTTTTATGGATGGGACCATCCGGACTTTTTTGTGCCAGAGGAGGTGCGCGAGCATATGGATGCACGGCCCCGAGGCAAACAGTTGGAGGCGGAGTGGCGGCAGAGTTTTGCTGCTTACGCGAAACAGTATCCGGAGCTGGCGAAGCAATTCAATCAAATACAGAATCGCGAATTGCCGGAAGGGTGGGACAAAGACATTCCATCGTTTGCACCGGATGAAAAGGGAATCGCCAGCCGCGATTCGAGCGGCAAGGTAGAGAATGCGATTGCCAAGAATCTGCCCTGGCTGGTGGGCGGCGCGGCGGACCTTGCGCCTTCGACCAAGACGCTGATGACGTTTGAGGGCGCGGGCGATTTTGAGAAGGGCAATTACAGCGGGCGCAACTTCCACTTCGGAATCCGCGAACATGCCATGGGCGGAATCGTGAATGGCATGGTGGTCAGCGGGTTGCGTGCGTTCGGCGCGGGATTTCTGATCTTCTCGGATTATATGCGGGGTTCGATCCGGCTATCGGCAGTCATGGACCTGCCGTCGCTTTTCGTTTTCACGCATGATTCGATCGGGGTGGGCGAGGATGGGCCGACGCACCAGCCGATTGAGCAGTTGATGTCTTTGCGGGCGATTCCGCGGTTGGTGCTGATTCGTCCGGCGGACGCGAATGAGGTGGCGGAGGCGTGGCGCGTGGTGATGAACAGTAAGGTGGATCCGCATGTGCTGGCGTTGACGCGGCAGGCGATACCGACCTTCGACCGCACGAAATATGCATCGGCAGCAGGGCTGGCGAAGGGCGCATACATCATGGTGGACAACAGCAGCGGCAACAGGCCGGAGCTGATCCTGATAGGAACGGGTTCGGAGGTGCAGTTATGCATCGGAGCGTATGAAAAGCTGGCTGGCGAGGAAGTCGAGCAGGGCCTGACGTTCCTGTCGGCGGTCGTGGGCCCAGAAGG
>JBDTLH010000358.1:0-2912 GCA_039934875.1 Acidobacteriaceae bacterium
CAACCACTTGCCGTACGCTCGCTGCTCCGGTGCTGGGCGGCAGGGTGCTCATCCACTTCCATTTTAGCTTTAATCCGCAATCCGGCGCAGCCCCCGCGCTGTCTCCCCAAATTGCGCGGGATCAAGCGCCGACGCAATCGCACGCAATCCATCGAGCAGCGTCACCGCCGGAGTATTTAGATACTCATCGTTCACGCAATACACGCGACGCTCGCGCACCGCCCTAAGCTCCCGCCATCCGCGCTGCTCCACCATCCGTTCTAAAGGCACGCGGTCTCCGGCGCCGCACCATGCCGCGATCACCACGTCCGGATCGCCCGCCGCCACCTCCTCCGCCGTGGTCTGCGCGCCCGGCGCTCCCACGAATTCGCCGCCCGCCGCCGCCACCAGCTCCGCCACCCATCTCTGCGAATGGATCAGCGGCTTGCCCCACTCCTCGCAATAGACCCGCACTCTCGGTTGTGACGCTCGCGCGCGCCGCCGGACCGCCGCGATCTCCGCCTGCATGTAGTCAATCAACTCCGCCCCGCGCTGCTCCGCGCCTACGATGTTCGCTAAAAACTGCGTGTCGCGGTAAATGTCTTCGAGACAGTTCGGCGCAAACGCCAGCACCGCCACTCCCGCCTTCATGATCTCCGCCAGCGACTCCATGCGATACGGCACTGACGCCACCACCAGGTCCGGGCGCGCCGCCAAGATTTGCTCCACCTTGGCCGACCAATTGTCATGGATGATCAGCCGCTCGCCATCCTCAACGCCTGCCACCACCTCGGCGCAGTATTTCGTGCAGGCCACCACGCGTCCCAGCTCGCCAATAGCATTGAGCGTGACGGTGAGACTCGGTTGCAGGGATGCGATGCGCGAAGGGCCGTAGGCCATCTCTAAATTCTAATTTCTAATATCCAATTTCCCGACGTCAATTCCTGATTCCTGACTGCTAACTGCTGACGGCCCAGCTCCCGCAGCCAGCATGGTCCAAAGCTACAAATTACAATTTACCCATTACAAATGCCCTTCCCTCCCCAGGTGATTGAACACTTCGAGCATCCGCGCTGCGCCGGAGAACTGCCCAACGCCAATACCCGCGTACGCGTCGAGAACCCGGTCTGCGGCGACATCCTCGAACTCGCGGCACGAATCGAAGGCGGCACCATCACCGAAGTGCGCTTCAAGGCCAAGGGATGCGTCGCCGCCATGGCCGCCGCCTCCGCTCTTTGCGAGCAAATCAACGGCGCGCCGATTGCCGCTGCGCAAGCCCTCACGCGTAAACAGATCATCGATGCCCTAGGCGGCCTCACCCCCGAGTCGATGCACGTAAGTCATCTCGCCATCGACGCAATACATGCGCTGTTGAAGTCCGCAGACCTGTGAAAGCTTAAGCTCGTGACCCGTGACCCGCGCGGCGTCGCGACTTCACGACTTTCGCGACTTTGAAAATCTTCGTTATAATAGACACACTCACCTCGACGTGCGCCCGTAGCTCAGATGGATAGAGCGACTGACTACGAATCAGTAGGCCGGGAGTTCGAATCTCTCCGGGCGCACCATTCCTTTCCAGGTTTTGCGCAGCGAGGCCCATCCGGGAACATGGCAAAGACGCCTTTGTTTGGGTCTTACCGTGGTTCCCATTCCCGCTTATCCTGTCGAAATGTCATCCTGTGCCGCCGCGGCACAGGATCTATGCAGTCGTTCGCGAAGGACTCAAGCCGAGGGTACAACAACCTTGAATCAGCTCCATCTGCGCGGGAATCGGGTGATTTCTTGGATTGTCTCTTTGCGCCGGGCAGGTACAACTGCGGTTGACCGCCTCAAAGAGAAAATATTTTCTCTTTTCCGGACATTGGACTGCATTATTTTGCACTCAGACAACCCACCCGCGGCATAAATGCTGCTTACCCTTAACCGGAGCTGGCTCCTCTATCCTGCACTGTGGCAATGACTTAACCCAGGAAGAGCGGGATTCTGAGCGGTGGAAAAGTGGCGTTCCGTTTTGGCGTGTGAATTGCATGACTGCTAACTGAGCAGTTAGATCGCTTTTACTGGTTCCCCGACCCCCAACCCCATGACTCAGGAGAAAAATTCATGATTCGCAGACTACTCGTCCTCACGGCGCTGCTGTTCTTGACCGCAGCCTTCGCCGCCGCCGACAACTTTACCTTCACCTACACCGGCAATGCCGGAGACACCGCCTCCGGGATGCTCACCGCAACCAATAATGGCGACGGCTCATTTCAAGTCACCAGCGTCACCAACGGCCTCTACGACGGACTTGCCATCACTGGTCTCAACAACTTTCTGGGCGCCGACAATCTTCTCTTCGTCCCTCCCAATCCGGGTTACCTCGATTTCAACGGTCTCGGGTTCGACATTACCAACGGCGATCTAGTCAACATCTACTACAACAATGGAGCTTATGAGTTAATCAGCCAGAACGGCGCATTTGATACCGACGGCACCTTCACCCTCAGCGGCGGCGGTCCTCCTCCGATTCCTGAGCCCAGCTCCATCCTGCTCTTCGGCACCGGACTACTCGGCGCAGCAGGCGCAATTCGCCGCAAGTTCGCACGGTAAGTAACTGATCTTCACCCCCGATCCACTGAAAGCCGGAGCCTCCAAGCTCCGGCTTTTTACTCTTGAAACATCGCACCAGGGCAGCTTTGGATGCGCCTCCGCTTCGCTTTCTCTATGGAGCAGGTTGGATGCGCATACGACTTTGTACCCCCTCCAATGTTTTCTTTTTCTTGGCTTCGAACTCAGAGCTCCTGTCGTCATATTCCTCCGGAGCCACACCCTTCAAAAGAGAGAATGTTTTCTCTTTCCCCCGCAAGTGACCGCAGATTTTTGCACTTAAGTCGTCCGGTTGCCGCTTGAACAGCTCTCCCACCGATTCGGGACCCGACCTCTATCTCGCT
>JBDTLH010000359.1:0-14433 GCA_039934875.1 Acidobacteriaceae bacterium
CAGGTACTTGACCCAGCAGACGATACGAATTGTTAAATGAGAGGGCCTGTGCGATTGCTGGTTTCGAAACTTACAAGGACGACTGAAGTGGACTGAACAGAACACAACACGTCAGCTCATTGCCGGACGTTCTAGAATCAGGATGCAGAGAAGATCGGCATGAAAAAGCCAAATGGAACTCGGATGAAATCGCCAGTGACGGATGAGGCTGAGTATAAGCGGCTGAAGCGCCGGGAGTTTTTGAAACTGCTGCCCCTGGCCGCGGCGGGCGTAGTGTTTATCCCACCGTGGCGCGACAAGTTGTTTGAGGCGGGGCTGGCGTTTACGGACAAGGTGAATGCGGCGGTGTTCCGTCCCGATCATCTGGCGAAGGTGTATTCGGATGCGGAGGTTGCGCCGCTGGAGCGGTTCCCGCTGAATTTTTATGATGTGGCGGACCCGGAGGTGGACCTTGCGGCGTGGCGACTGAAGGTGGATGGATTGGTGAAGCAGCCGGGCGATTATGCGCTCGGCGATATTGCGGCGCTGCCGAAGTATACGCAAAATGTGAAGCACGTTTGCGTGGAGGGATGGGACGTGATCGGCAATTTCGGCGGCGCGCGCATAGCGGATTTTCTAAACAAAGTGGGCGCGGACACTTCGGCGAAGTATCTGTATGTCGAGTGCGCGGATGATTACTATGAGTCGCTGGATATGCAGACTGCGCTGCATCCGCAATCGCTGCTTTGTTATGAGATGTATGGCAAGCCACTGGAGCGAGTGCACGGAGCGCCGCTGGGGATAAGGGCGCCGACCAAGATCGGGTATAAACAGGCGAAGTATCTGACCAGCATCAGGGTGACGAATGTGTTGCAGAAGCGCGGATATTGGGAGGACCAGGGCTATGACTGGTACTACGGGCTGTGAGTAGCGCGCCGTATCCATTGCTGCGCGTAGCGAGGTTCGCGCGGCGCACGGGGGAGCGCATGATTGCGGTGTATGAGCAACCGACGGTGGTGCGGGTCACGCACTGGTTGAGCGCGCTGGCGGTGATTATCCTGATTGGCAGCGGGATACAGATATTTTTTGCGTTTCCTAGTTTTGGGCCGAAGATTCCGCAGCACAACCTGATGCGCTTCTCTGACAGCTTTGATCCCAAGCTGATTGGAAGTTATTTTCAGAAGATCGCGTTGGGCCAGTGGCTTGCCGGGGCGGAGTGGTGGCACTTCACCTTCATGTGGATATTCATGGCGTGCGGAGTAGTGTACGTGCTCTATGAGGCAATCAGCGGGCATTGGCGCACGGTGCTGTTTGCGCCGCGCGACGTTCCCGGGGTGTGGCCGATGGTGCGGCACTACTTTCTCTTTGGCAAGAAGCCGGAGCAGAGGGAGCAATATAATCCGCTGCAGAAGCTGGCTTATACGTCGGCGATATTTTTTGGCGCGGTCTCGATGCTGAGCGGGCTGGTGATATGGAACCCGGTGCAGTTTTCGTGGATTGGCTGGATTGTGGGCGGCTTTCATTATGCGCGAATTGTGCATTTCGCAGCCATGTGCGGGTTTCTGGCGTTCATCCCCGGCCACCTGATTATGGTGGCGCTGCACGGCTGGCGCAACTTCCAATCGATGCTGACGGGGTGGATGGAGAAGCCGGAGTATATGAACGAGGATGAGTAGAATCGGGGATGAAAACACCATCAGTCGGGCTTTACAGAGCACAGGGCTATTTTGGGTGGAGAGAGCCACGACCGTATGGCGGATTGGTGGATAAGCGCAGACGAAATTGAGTATGGTAAGGGTAGGAGACTTCGCAACGGAAGTGTCGAGCGGAAGTCTAAACAAGGGGACATGAACAGAGTTTTTGAAATTCTGCTGGCGATATCTTTGGTGCTGGCGGCGCATGTCTGCTATGGGCAGGCGAATTCGGCGAAGACGGCGCAGCTTGAGGTGAGGCTGGTCTCCGAGCAGTCGGCGATTCGGGCGGGGCAGGATTTCTGGATCGGGCTGGATTTCGAATTGCAGCCGGGGTGGCACGTGTACTGGATCAATCCGGGGGATTCAGGGGAGCCGCCGAAGGTCCGATGGACGCTGCCGGATGGGTTCAATGCGGGATATTTTCAGTGGCCTAAGCCGGAGAGGATCAGGCTCGCGTCATTGGTGGACTATGGATACAGCAATCATGTTTTGTTGATGCTGCCGATGCATGCGGGAGCGAAGGCTGCGAAATCGGCTGATTTGCTGGCGAACGTGCATTGGCTGGTGTGCCGCGAAATCTGTATTCCAGGCAAGGCGCAGCTTGGCTTGACCCTGCCGATCGAGAAGACAGCGCAGGTGGATGCGAAGCAGCACGCGTTGTTTGAGGCGACGAGAAAAGAGATTCCGCAGAACGCTCCGGCGGATTGGAAGGCGAGCACTCAGGCGGCGGGCAACGACTTCGTTCTGAGCGTGGAAACAGGGCAGCGTGAGAAGACGGCGACGTTCTTTCCGCTAGTCGAACAGCAGATCGACAACGATGCCGCGCAGAAGCTCAATGCGAATACGCGAGGATTTCAGCTCCGGCTCAGGAAGTCGGAGGGATTGGCCCAGATGCCCGCGACTTTGCAAGGGCTCTTAATACTTGGCTCCGGGGAGTCTTACGTGCTGGATGCTCCGGTTTCGGGGGCGCTTGCGGCCGGCGGGAGGGAAAATCCCGTGCAGTCGTTGTGGGGCTTCTTTGGCCTCGCCTTTCTGGGAGGCGTCATCTTGAACCTGATGCCGTGTGTCTTTCCCGTGCTCTCGCTGAAGGTGCTGGGGCTGACGCAGGTGGGGCAAGCGGAGGCGAAGCGGGCGCGGGTCCACGGGCTTTTTTATACGCTGGGAATTCTGGTGTCGTTCTGGGCGCTGGTGGGCGTGCTGCTGGCGGTGCGCGCGGCGGGACACCAGATCGGCTGGGGCTTCCAGATGCAGTCGCCGGTGTTTGTAGTACTTTTGACGGCGCTGCTGTTTCTGCTGGGATTGAATTTGTTCGGCATGTTTGAGATTGGCACGTCGGTCATGGGCGTGGGCAATTCGCTGGCGACGAAATCCGGCTATACCGGATCATTTTTCACCGGAGTACTGGCGACTGTGGTGGCGACCCCGTGCACAGCGCCTTTTATGGGCGCGGCGATTGGGTTTGCATTGACGCAATCCTCTGTGATCGCGTTTCTGGTGTTTACCTCGTTGGCGCTGGGATTGGCTGCACCTTATCTCGTCCTTTCCTTTGAGCCGCGCTGGGCGCGCATTCTGCCCAGGCCGGGCGAATGGATGGTCAAGATGAAACAGGCGCTGGCGTTTCCGCTATTCGGGGCGGCGATATGGCTGGTGTGGGTCTTCGGGCAGCAGATGGGCATGGATGCAGCGGCGCGACTACTCGGCGGGCTGTTGCTGATGGCGATCGCGGCGTGGGTATTTGGATCATTCAGGAGCAAGATCGCGCGGGATGCGATTGCGCTGCTGCTATTGTGCGCAGGGTTGTGGCTTCCGATTTCGGCGGGCGCGGAGGGGAGCCGGGTGGTGTCGGCGAACACGGCGCAGCCCGCTGCGGCGGGCGCTCTCGAGTGGGAGAGCTTTTCGCCGGAGAAGTTGCGGCAATACCGCGCCGAATCGAGGCCGGTGCTGGTGGATTTCACGGCGGCGTGGTGCCTGTCGTGCCAGGTCAATGAGCGCGCAGTGTTTCACTCCCCCGAAATACGGCAGAAGCTCAGGGATTCGGGCGTGGCGTTGATGAAGGCCGATTGGACATCCTATGATCCGGCGATCACGCGTGCGCTGGCGGAGTATGGACGCAGCGGCGTTCCCTTTTATGTGATGTATGGGCGCGCATCTTCAGGGTCGGCAGAGCCGTTGATCTCGACGGAGCTGTTGACGCCGCAGGCGATGTTGGAAGCGCTTGAGAAATTGCAGGGAGAAAAGAAATGAGACGATTGGCGATATTGGTTTTGATGTGCCTGTTGATGCAGGGGATGGGGTTCGCGGTGAAGGTAGGCTCTGTGGCTCCGGATTTCACCGGCACCGACAGCAACGGCAAGACGCATAGACTTTCAGATTTGAAAGGCAAGTTTGTGGTGCTGGAGTGGCACAACAATGGATGCCCTTACACTATCAAGCACTATGCCAGCCACAACATGCAGAACTTGCAGAAGCATTGGACGGACATGGGCGTCGAGTGGTTCACGGTTATCTCCTCCGCGCCGGGGCAGCAGGGATATGTGACCGCGGCCCAGGAAAACGCCTACATGAAAAAGATGGGCGCCACGCCGACGGCTGCGATCCTCGATCCCAAGGGAACGATGGGGCATCTGTATTCGGCTAAGACCACGCCGCAGATGATCGTGATTGGTCCGCAAGGCAAAGTGATCTATGACGGCGCGATCGATGACCATCCGACGACCGAGACCTCGGACATTTCAGGGGCGAAGAACTATGTGAACGAGGCGCTGCACGCGGCGATGGGCGGAGAGCCTGTGCCGACGGCGAGCACGCGTCCGTATGGGTGTTCAGTGAAGTACGCGGAGTAGATTTCAAAAACAGCACCAGAAGGAGAAGAAAGATGATTCGTTCGGTAATCACTTTAGTATGCGCGGCAGCTTTGGCTGTTCCGCTGATCGCGTTCGGAGCCAGCAAGCCGGAGGCGGGAAATGCGGCGCCTGAGTTTACGCTGCAATCGCAGGAGGGCACTCCGGTCAGCCTCAAAGACCTGCGCGGGCAGTGGGTGGTGCTCTACTTTTATCCCAAAGACTTTACCAGCGGCTGCACCATCGAGGCGCACAACTTCGAGCGCGACATCGAGCAATATAAGAAGCTGAATGCGACCATCGTCGGAGTAAGCCTGGATAGTGTGGATTCGCACAAGAAGTTTTGCGTAAAAGAGGGGCTCAATTTCAAGCTGCTCTCGGACGCGGACCAGGCGGTTTCGAAGGAGTACGGGGTACTGACCAACATGGGCCCGGTGAAGTACGCATCGCGCAATACGTTTTTGATTGATCCGCAGGGGAAGATCGCGAAGGTGTTTCCCGACGTTAAACCGGAGCAGCACAGCGCCGAGGTGCTGGAGACGATCGCGGAGATGGAAAAGAAGTAGGGCCGCTCGCGATTGGGATGCTTATGAGAGGCGGGACCGGAAGCTCCCGCCCTATTTTTCATCCAGGGTCATAAACAGGTTGTTGAGGGATTCGGCGAGCGAGGGGTGGGCATAGGTGGCGTCGCGCAACGCGGTGTAGGGCAGCTTGCCCATCATCGCGGTTTCTATGACCGCCATCACCTCTCCGCCTTCGACGCCGAGTATGGACGCGCCGAGAATCTGCTGGGTATTTGCATCCACGACCGCCTTCATGAATCCCCGCGTCTCGTCAATTTCGATGGCGCGTGCGACGGAGGTCATCGGCAACGTGGCGACCCGGATGTTGCGCCCCGTCCGGCGCGCTTCCTCTTCAGTGATCCCGATCCGTCCTAGCTGAGGGTCGATGAACACCACGTAGGGGACGAAGCGGTCTTTCGTGCCGGCTGCTTTCTTTTCCAATACATTGGAGCGAATGATGCGGAAGTCGTCGTAGGAGATGTGGGTGAAGGCAGGGCCGCCCTTCACATCACCAAGCGCCCACACGCCGTCGGCGGTAGTCTTGAGGTGGTCATCTACTGAAATAAATCCGTGCGCATCGGTGCGAATGTTCGCCGATGCCAAGTTGAGGCTATCGCTGTTGGGGGTTCGACCGGTAGCGACCAGCAAGTGTGACCCGGTGACGGGGGTTGCGTCGCCCTCGAGCTCCAGCACGATACCATCGTTTAAGTTTGAGACGCGCTTGGCGATGGCATTGAGCAGCACATTGATTCCGTCCTCGCGCAGGATCGTTAGTATTGCATCGGAGACGTCGCGGTCTTCCCGGGTGAGCAGGCGATCAGAAGATTGCACGATGGTGACGCGGCTGCCGAAGCGGCGAAACATCTGTCCGAACTCCAGGCCGATGTAACCTCCGCCCAAAACCAGCAGGTGTTCGGGGAGGCTGTCGAGCTCCATGATCGAAGCATTATCGAGGTAGGGAACATCGTCGAGACCTTCTACCTGGGGCACGCTTGTGCGAGTGCCGGTATTGATAAATATTTTGTCCGCGCTGAGATCGAGCAATGATCCATCTTTCGTTTTCACTTCTAGTTTCCTGGGAGCGGTGAAGCGCGCCTCTCCGAAGATGAGATCAAGATGGGGATTCGCTTCGAGGCGCTTCTGACTGCCTCCGCGGAAGCTGAGGACGATGTCGCGCTTGCGCTGGCGAACGCGTTCGAGATCGACGCTGATCGTTCCCGTGTGGACGCCATAGTCTGTTGCGCGGCGCGCGAGATAAGCGACGCGGGCGCTGGCCACCATGGTCTTGGTGGGTGTGCATCCGGTGTTGACGCAGGTGCCGCCGACCTCTGCGCGCTCAATGAGAGCGGTGTTCATCCCAGCCTTGGCGAGCGTTTGCGAGAGGGGAGTGCCACCTTGTCCTGAGCCGATGACGACAGCGTGATAGTGTTCTGGGATATTCATAGGCGTTTCAACATCAGTATCACGCGGTGTAACCGCCGTCGATGGGAATGGCGGCGCCGGTTACCCAGCCGGATTCGTCGCTGGCCAGGTAGAGCGCGGCATGGGCAACGTCGGATGGCGTTCCGAAGCGGCCCATGGGATGGAGCGAGAGGCGCTGCTGCCGGGCCGCCGCCGGATCGGGAGCTTTGCTGATGAAGTCGGCGACCAGTTCGGTCTCCACGATGCCTGGGCAGAGGGCGTTTACGCGGATGTTTTCCAGTGCATAGTCGAGCGCCATTGATTTGCTGAAAGCGATAACCGCGCCCTTGGTAGCGGTGTAGGCAGCGCGATCTTGGATGCCGATCAGTCCTCCGACGGAGGCGATGTTGATGATGGAGCCGCCGCCCGCCTTGCGCATGGGAGCAATCACCGCGCGGGAGAGCAACCAGAGGGCGCGGACATTGGTGTTGAAGTGCTGGTCCCATTCCGCTTCCGATTGCGTTTCGGCGGTACCGGCGATGAGCACGGCGGCGGAGTTGACGAGGACGTTTACCGATCCAAAGCGTTCGATGCTCTGGCGTACCATCACCTCGGCGGCGCGGGGGGCGGCGATGTCTTGGGCAATTGCGAGCGCCTGGCCCTTGCCCAGTGCCGAGGCGGCCTCATGCAGGCGCTCTTTGCGGCGAGCGACCAGTACCACATTCGCGCCATGACGGGCGAAGAGTTCGGCGCAGGCGCGCCCTATGCCGCCGCCGGCTCCGGTGATGATCGCGGTCTTGTTGGCGAGACGCATAGGAGCAGTTGTTAGTTGTTAGTTGTTAGTTGTTAGTTGTTGGTTCTCGCGCGCGGCACGGGCCTCGCGCTTGCGCGCTTGTTCGGCTTTGCGCTGTTCGCGGCGGCGTCCGGCGTCTTCGTAGCGGCGGATTTCATCGTTGGTTTCGGGGAGAATGGGAGGCACGGGGACATGGTTGCCATGGCGATCGACGGCGACGAAGGTGAGATAGGCGCTGCCGATGTGGCGGCGCGTCCCGGAGATGTAGTTTTCGACGTAGCACTTCACGCCGCACTCCATGGAGGTACTAAAGGCGCGGTTGACCGCGGATTTAAGGATGAGCATGTCGCCGACGTGGACGGGCGCGACGAAATCAATGTGGTCCATGGAGGCGGTGACGACGTAGCTGCGCGAGTGGCGATGGGCGGCGAGCGCGCCGGAGATGTCGATGAAATGCATGAGGCGTCCGCCGAGCAGGTTGCCGAGAGGATTGGCGTCGTTGGGGAGCACGATTTCAATCATGTCCGATTTGGATTCGGCTACCGTGCGCGGCGCCAGATTGGTCGAGAGTGGTTCCATAAGCGGATAGATTACGAGGGTTGCGCGGGGGATTCAACGGCGTAAACCTTACCCCAGAGGACACAAAGGAAAGAGAGAAGATTGGGAGCGCAAAATCCTGCTGTTTACGCGTTTTTGTTGTACAGACGCATGTAATAGGCCTGCATCTTTTGAGGAACGTGCGTGGAGGGGTTTGAATAGCGTTTGCTTCAGGCGGTGCGTGCGATGATAATAGGAGTATGCCTTTCGCGTATTCTTCGCCCCTCAATGGACTGCAACGGACGGCGGCGGACCACGATTTCGGTCCCATGCTGGTGCGGGCTGGGGCGGGGACAGGCAAGACCACGGTGCTCACGCAGCGGATATTCCGCCTGGTGCGGCAAGGCGTGGCTCCGGCGAATCAAATTCTGGCGATCACGTACACCAATGCGGCCGCCGAGGAGATGCAGGACCGCTTGCGTACGCTGCTGGGCGATGACGCGGACGGATTGAACGCCTGCACCTTCCACTCTTTCTGCCATGGGGTATTGCGCAAGGACAACAGCCTATTCCGGCTGCTCTCGAAGGAAGACCTGTGGGTTTATCTGCGCAAAAACATCGGCGCTCTGGGACTAAATTATTTTTCCAAGGCGTCCGACCCGGGTAGGTTCTTGAACACGCTGCTCGGCTTTTTCGAGCGCTGCAATGACGAGCTGGTGAGCACGGCGGATTATCAGAAGTATGTAGATTGTATTGCCGCCGATGCTCATGCAGCGTTGCCCAGGGTCGGCGAGCCGGAAAAGGGAGCGCCGCCCACGCGGGAGCAGGTGGTGGAGCGATGCCGCGAGATCGCGCACGTCTTCGCCCGAGTGGAGCAGATGCTGGCGGAAGAGAATGTGGGGTCGTTCGGCGCGCTGATCGTACGCACCGCGCGCCTGTTTGCAACCGATATGAAGGCGCTGCAGCGGGAGCAGCAGCACGCGCGCATGATTCTGGTAGACGAGTTCCAGGACACGAACCACGCACAGTTAGAGATCGTGCGACGGCTGGCTGGCGCGGCGGGGAACGTATTCGCCGTGGGCGATCCGGACCAGGCGATCTTTCGCTTTCGCGGCGCGTCGGCAGGGGCATTCGACGATTTCCAGCGGGCTTTTCGGAGCGTGGTCGCAGTGACACTTCAGGAAAATCAGCGTTCGGTGCAGCCGGTGCTGGATGTGGCTTATGAACTGATCCGCAACAATCCCAGCGATCTCGATTCCGATTTTCAACGGGTGCCGCTGAAGAGCGGGAGGCTGAGGCGCGGCGAGGTTTCCCGTGCGGCGCAGAGCAGGGTACAACTGGTCCATCATGATGGAAGCAAAGTTGAGGCGCAGCAGGTGGCGCGCATGGTGCTGGAGCGCGCCACTGCAAAGGGAATCCCATGGAGCGACTTTGCCGTGCTTTATCGTGGGCACATAGCAGAGGCGGAGTTGGTCGGGGAGTTTGGCTCTCTCGGTATTCCGGTGAGCGTCACCGGCACTGACCTGCTCGATACGGAGCGAGGGCGCGACCTGATGGCAACGCTCAGGGCGATGGTGACGTTGGACGACAATGTCGCGCTTTTCAGGCTGGCGATGATGCCGCGCTTCGGACTCGATCCCCGTGAGGTGCAGGGCTCACTGAATGGCGCAGGGGCAGGCAAGCTGCACAGCGTTGCCGAGGCGATGGGAAATTTCGAGAACGGCAATCGTTTTATCGAAGCAATAACCAGGTTGCGCAAGCAGGCAGAGTGCGAGTCAACAGATGCGGCCCGTTGCATCGAGCGCATCATCGAATTGTTTGGCTGGGGCGGAGCACCGGAGGCGTACTATCTGTTGCGTTTTGTCCGCGAGTGGATGGATAAACCGTGCGTCGGCGCGGGCAGCAATCCAGGAAGACTGGCCGACTTCATGGATTACCTCGAATGGTGGGGAGAGGCCGGTGGGACCCTCAAGGCGGAAGAGCGCGATCTGTTGGGCGCACGGCTGCTGCCTCTGAGAGAGCCGAATGCGGTGAAGTTGATGACTGTCCACGCGGCCAAGGGGCTTGAGTTCAAGCATGTATTCATCGTGCGCACAGCGAGTGCGTCGTTTCCGAAAAATTACATAGCAGACCTCTTCGACTTCCCCCAAGCATTGCGCAAGAGCAAACCCGAGACGATCGACGATAAGACACTGCATGCTCAGGAGGAGCGGCGGCTCTTCTATGTCGCGGTCACTCGCGCGAAAGACGAGCTGGTGATTACAGGCAAACGCGCGCGCGGAAAAGACCCGGTACCCAGCCGGTTCATGCGCGAGTTGCAGAAGTCGAAGGCGCTTGCCGGGGCACTCGATGTCTCCACCGCATCCCCTTATGTGGCGCGCGTTTTACAGGCTGGCGCAAGCCTGGAGTGGCATCAGTTACCAGCCTCCGCGGCGCTCCACCCCGCGACCTTGAAGCTGAGCGCATCGGCAATCGACAGCTACGACGCATGCCCAAAGAAATACTACTTTCAATACGAATGGCGCTTGCCGTACGAGCCTAGCGCGCAGGCGCAATACGGATCGGCGGTGCATCTTGCGCTGCGCGATCTCTACGACAGTGTTCGCTTGGGGCGCGTGATCTCCGGCCAACAATTCATTGCATGCTTCACCTCCGCATTTCGCGCATATGAAAATACTGTGGAAGAGCGGCACCAGTTCGACCTGATGATGGCGCAGGGAACCCGCGTACTCACCGCGTTTTATCAACAGGAGATCGTAGACAAACCTTTGCCACAGGTGCTCGCGCTAGAGACCTCGTTCGAGTTTCCGGTGGACGGGATTATGGTGCGGGGCCGCATGGACCGCATCGACCGGGTGGGCGCCGCAGCGCAGGTGCTGGATTACAAGACGGGCAATGCCAAAGATGAAGAGACGGCGAAGAAGAGCATGCAGCTCTCCATCTACGCCATGGCGGCAGCGGAAAAAATGGGACTGCCCGTCGAGCAAGTGGGATTTTACAACCTGGAAAACAACTTGCCCGTGATGGCTGACCGGACCGCGCGCGATCTGGATGCGGCCAGAGAAAAGATTATCGCAGTGGCTGCGGGTATTCGGGCGGGCGACTTCCATGCCATTCCGAACGAACAGAGCAATTGCCGATATTGCGGTTATCGCATGCTCTGTCCGGATACGGCGGCGAAGTACTTCGATCCGGATGGGGCGGAGATGGGCCTCGAAATCGCCCCCGCTTCCAATAACGAAGGACAGTTGAAGCTGTTCTGAAAAAGTGCTTCGCGACTAACCTCTTTCCTTTTCGTCCGTCAGACACGCTGAGTGGTGCGGGGGAACTTCCGCATCGTTGCTTTCGTATTACGAGCTGTCAGAGGGAACGAACTTGCGCTTCTGGGACCTGGTCAAAGATACGTTGCAGGCGCTGTGGGCACATAAGCTGCGCACCGGGCTGACGATGTTCGGCATCGCCTGGGGCATCGTGTCGATCGTGTTGATGATGGGTGCGGGCGAAGGCCTGGCGGTGGGCCAGCAGAACAACATGGCGACCCTGGGCAAAGACATCATGATCGTCTTCGCCGGCACCACGTCGATGCAGGCGGGCGGCGCGCGCGCGGGCAGGCGGGTGCGCTGGACTTACGATGATGTGCTCGCGGTCGAGGAGCACGCCAAAGACTGCAAATATGTGCTGCCGGAACTCAATAGCCGCGGCACCAAAGTACACTCCGCCTCGAATGCCGGAAATTTTGAAGTCACCGGTTCCACCCCGCCCTTCTCTGAGATACGCAGCCTGGATGTTGCAGCCGGGCGCTTCTACAACTGGCAGGACCTCAATCAGGCCAATCGCGTAGCATTTATTGGCAGCGACGTAAAAAAGCAGTTGTTCGCCGGCAGCGGCGCAGTCGGTGAAAACATCTACCTGAATGGCATTCCTTACATCGTCATCGGCGTGATGAAGACGAAGGAGCAAGACTCCAGCTATGACGGCCAGGACGTCAGCAAGGTCTTTATCCCTTATACCGCGCAGCGCACCGACTTTCCGTTGCCGCCGCCCGACCACGCCGACACGCTGAACCGCATGTTGGTGACGCCCATGTCGCTGGAGCAACATCCTGCCTGCAAGGCCGAGTTGCTGGCGACGCTCGGCTCCCGACATCATTTCGATCCCAAAGACAAAGAAGCGGCAGGCGTCTGGGACACCGTTGAGGACGCCAAAGAATTCAAGCAGATGACTGATGGGATGAAGCTTTTTCTCGGCGCAGTCGGTTTTACCACGCTGCTGCTCGGCGGCCTGGGTGTAATGAACGTGATGCTGGTCGCGGTCCGCGAACGCACGCGTGAGATTGGAGTGCGCAAGGCGTTGGGGGCGAACGCGCGCACTATCCTGCGGCAGTTCTTTTTGGAGAGCTTGATAGTAGCGGGGGTGAGCGGGGCAGTCGGATTTTCTGTGGCCTACGGATTCTGCGCGGTGGTGGACCTGCTGCCGATGCCCCCATTCTTCGCGGGATTGCTGCCGACCTGGCAATCGGGAGCGTTGGCGTTCGCGCTGCTGACCATCATCTCCGTCGCGTCGGCGCTCTATCCGGCGAGCCGGGCCGCGCATATTGATCCCATCGAAGCTTTGCGCCACGAGGCAGGGGGTTAAAGATAAACCATGTTTAAGCAGATCCTCGAAGACGCCTGGAACGCGCTCTTACGCAATCGTTCGCGCAGTGCGCTGACCATGCTGGGCATCGTGTGGGGCATAGTCGCCGTCACCATGTTGATCGCTTACGGCGGTGGCTTCCGCAGCGTGCTGCTCAATGCATTCAATTCGTTCGGTCACTCCGTGGTCATCGGGTGGCCGGCGCAGACCAGCGAGCAGGCCGGCGGACAGCGCGCCGGAAAAAAGGTGCGCGTGGAACAGGCGGACATCGAGCGCGTCAAGCAGTTACCCATCATTCGTTACGCCTGCGGGGAAACGGTGCATGACGAGAAGGTGGAATCAGGAGACCGACTGATCGACGGCACCGTGCGCGGCGTGTGCGCCGAGTATGGCGAGATGCGCAACGAGGTCGCCGCGCAGGGGCGCTGGATCAACAAGGCGGACATGTCCGAGCGCCGCCGCGTCGCTTTTATTGGCGGCAAAATTTATCAGAAGCTCTTTGCCGGCAAGCCCGCGATCGGCGAAGACATCACCATCGGCGGCGTCCATTTCACCGTCATCGGCATCATGAATCGCAAGCTGCAGATGAGCAACTACTTCACCAGCGATGACGAGAGCATCTGGATCCCATTTACCACGGCGGGTGATCTCTGGGACACCAAATATGCCAGCGTGCTGCTATTCCAACCGGTGGCGCCGCAGTTCGAGAAGGACGCCGAAAAGCAGGTCCTCGCGGCCCTGGCCGACCGCCAGCAGTTTTCGCCGACTGACAAAAAAGCCATGATGATGATGGGCCAGGAGGCGATGCGCCCTTTCATCGACGGCATTACGATCGGACTGCAAGTGCTGTTGCTGTTCATCGGCGCGCTCACGCTTGGTATCGGCGGAGTAGGCGTGATGAACATTATGCTGGTGTCCGTCGATGAGCGCATCCGCGAGATCGGATTGCGGCGCGCGCTGGGCGCGACCAAGCGCATCATCCGCCTGCAATTTCTTACGGAAGCCATGGTGATGATGTTGCTGGGCGGCGCAATCGGCATCCTGCTCGCCTACGTGATTGCCGCGGTCACGCCGAGGATACCCATGCTGGGTCCCCTCTTTGAAGACACCAGCGGGAAAGGCGACATTCAATTGGCGATCACGCCGATGACCGTGGTTATCTCCTCGCTAGTCCTGATTGTGATTGGCATTTTGAGCGGACTTGCACCGGCCATCAAGGCGTCGAAACTCGATCCCGTCGAAGCCCTGCGGTATGAATGATAACCTGACATCTCATGCTCTCAGGAATTCTAGCTAAAGTTGCCGCCACTATTATCTCGATCATCTCCGCCGGCGGTTATTTGGGCGTCACACTTCTCATGGCAATCGAATCGGCGTGTATTCCGTTGCCGTCAGAGGTGATCATGCCATTTGCCGGATATCTGGTCCACACCGGACAGTTCAATCTGTGGATCGTCGCCACCGCAGGCGCAATCGGATGCAATCTCGGCTCCATTGTGGGGTATGAAATAGGCTTCCATGGAGGGCGTCCGATGGTGGAGCGCTTCGGAAGATATGTGCTGCTGAACCGGCACGACCTTGAGATCGCCGAGCATTTCTTCGACCGCCACGGGGCCATCGCGATCTTTATTGGAAGGTTGCTGCCGGTGGTCCGCACCTTTATCGCGCTGCCTGCGGGAGTAGCCAGGATGCCGCGCGTCCGCTTCCACATCTATACCTTCTTAGGATCGTGGCCCTGGTGCCTGGCGCTGGCGTATATCGGCATGAAGCTGGGCAACCACTGGGACACGCTTGGCAAATACTTCCATCGCTTCGATGCTTTAATCCTGGTGGCGCTGCTGATCGGGATTGCATTGTTTTTGCGCTCCCACTGGAAGAACCGAATGCGGGCCGTAGCCTAGTTCACGTCGCATCGGGTGCCCTCAGCGCGATATACTTCAAGTGAGCATGGCGGACAAGAAATTCTATATCGAGACGTTTGGCTGCCAGAT
>JBDTLH010000360.1:0-2743 GCA_039934875.1 Acidobacteriaceae bacterium
CCAATTGAGGATTTCGCCAACCGCCTCTTCCGCCAGTGGGGCATCGGCGGCAAAAAATCCAATCGCGGTGTGCTCATTTTATTCGCCATGCAGGACCGCCGTTACCGCGTCGAGGTGGGCTACGGCCTCGAAGGCATTTTGAATGATGCCAAAGTCGGCACGCTGGGCAGGGAAGCCGTGCCCCAGCTTCGCGTCGGGGATTTCAGCGGCGCCGCGCTATTCCTCACCGGACGCATCGCCGACGTGATCGCCGCGGACGCCCACGTCGAACCGCCCTCCGGCCTGCCGCAAGCGCGCGCCCCGGCCGCGGATTCAGCGGATTATCCGCCGCATCACAGCCCTCCTCCCATCGGACTTATCCTGGGAGGCTTGGCGCTGCTTTTCGTGCTCATGCTCTTTCCCGGCGGACGCACCTTGCTCTGGCTGCTGCTGGCTGCAACATTCAGCGGACGCGGCGGCGGTTACAGCGGAGGCGGCGGCGGTGGCGGTTTCGGAGGTTTCGGTGGCGGCAGCTCCGGAGGCGGCGGCGCCAGCGGAGAATGGTAATCAACTTTCTATTTAAAGGAGACTAGCGTGAAAGCAGGATTGATCGCGATCGTAGTTATTATCATTGGCTTGGTGCTTCTGGTCGGCGCATATGCCGGCCACAAAAATGCCATGGTCACCAAGAGCGAGGCCGTCAAAGCCGCCTGGGCCCAGGTGGACGTTGTCTTACAGCGCCGCGCCGATCTCATCCCGAACCTGGTCAACACCGTCAAGGGATACGCCGCCCAGGAGCAGATCGTCTTCGGCGACGTCGCCAACGCCCGGGCCGCGCTGCTCGGTGCCGGCAATCCCACCGACAAGATCAAGGCCAACGGACAACTCGATGGCGCGCTCGGCCGCCTGCTCGCAATCTCCGAAAATTATCCGCAGTTGAAGTCGAATGAGAACTTCATGCGCCTCCAGGATGAGCTGGCCGGCACCGAGAACCGCATTGCGGTGGCGCGCCGCGACTACAACCAATCACTGCAGGACTACAACACCTACATCGCACAATTCCCCAACAGCTTTTACGCCAACTTCGCGGGATTCAAGCGCAATGACGCCTACTTCAACGCCTCCGAAGCATCGCGCACCGCGCCCAAGGTGGACTTCGGCGCCACCACGCCGATTCCAGCTCCCGCGCCGACCCATTGAAGTCGATGCGAATCGGCTGCGCCGGGATAGGTCTTTAGACGTGTGCCGGCGCGCGCCGCTTTAATAACAGGGGTTGGAGCGGTCGCGCTTCGAGCACCTCTTCGCGCGCCTCTTCGAGCGCCTCTGCGAGCAAAAGATCAATGCCCGCCGCAAGCATCAAAGCGCAGAGCAGAGCCGGTACCAGAGCCGTGATCCAGGGCACGGTCGTTGCCGCAACCTGATTGGCCCACAGCAGCCACGCCCCCAGTGCGACCGTCAACCCATAAAGCTCCGCCGCGATTCGCCGCAGCCCAAAGCCGAAGTACAGGAAGCCACACGCCAGCAGGCTGCATGGAGATACATAGCACGCCCATCCTCCCATGTGGATGGCCATCCTAACTTCAAGACGAACCGGGACGGCATAAAAGCACAGCATCGCGCACCCGAAGACCAATAACACAATCACTACACGAGGGACTGCTCGCGTGCGCGCAAAATTCCGATTGAAATCCATGAGAACTCTCCGGTCAACATGCTTCTCGTACGCAGATCATCTGAAGGCCGGGAGAATAAGTTCCGTCAGAAGTGTGGTGCTGCGAACAAAGCTAACTTGCCGGATGGAATAAAGTCAATGAAAGGCGAGACTGAAAGTCCCGCCTTAACAAGAAAACCTTACTGCTATTTCTTCGCCGGCTTCGCCGGGGCGGAGTTGCTGTAATTGCTCAACACCGAGCCTCCACCGGTGGCGCGCCGCGATTGAATGATCGAGAGCGTGATGGACGTCAACATAAAAATAATCGCCCCAATCGTCGTCGCCTTCGTGAGCACCGTAGCGGCGCCGCGCGGACCGAATGCTGTTTGCGAGCCTTGTCCGCCAAATGCGCCCGCAATGTCGGCGCCTTCGCTCGATTGCAGTAGTACAACCGCTATCAGAAACAGGCAGGTCAAAATGTGGATGGTGGTAATCAGGTAAATCATCTTCGCTTGAACTCGTTTCCGAAACTTGGTGCGCCAGAATTTGGTGCGGAAGAGGGGACTTGAACCCCTATGCCTTTTGGGCGCCGCCCCCTCAAGACGGTGTGTCTGCCAATTTCACCACTTCCGCACGGCGCAAAACTGAAAGGAGGGACTTCTGAAGTATAGCAAAGTCAACACCGAATTTCCTATTTAGAAGCCCTTGCGTGCGCCAGTCACCGGCAAACCAGAGTAGTGGTCGCAGACGATGTGCCACCTTCCATTCTCCTTGTGATAGACCTGAGATTCGCGCCCCTGGGTTGTCATCTGCTTGCCCCCATCGCGAGTGGTCCCGTGAAACGTCCAAGTGAACTCGCCCCAGGCCGTATCGCCGTACACGTGGATGGCGGGGCTCTCGATCAGAAGTTTCCGTTGAGAGAAGGTGCTTCCCATAGTCTGTTCGTAAAATTTCTTCTCAATGGCGCTAAGACCCCGCTCTGTGCCGCGTGGCTCAATGAGGATTACCTCCGGGGCGTGGGACCATATCTGGTTCGCTAGATTGAGGTCGATATTGTCGATAGAGACTTCGTACTTCCTCAGTAACTCCTTGATTTGTCCGATCGCTGCCGGG
>JBDTLH010000361.1:0-14088 GCA_039934875.1 Acidobacteriaceae bacterium
GAGAACTCCCTGAGGCGGCATACACCGACATTCAGATCGACGGCTCTGCCGCGTCGTCGTCCAGCGGGCCTGGTAATCGCGTTTTATATGCCTGCGCCATCGGTCATGGCATCTTCAAGTCCTCGGATTCCGGAGCCACATGGACGTTGAAGAGCGATGGCTTGCCAGTCAATCCGCTGGTCTGGCAGATCAGGGAGGATTCCAAGGGAGCGCTCTACGTGGTCATCGCGCGGCGCAAAGACAACGGAAGATACGGTACATCCGATGACGGCGCAGTTTACAAGTCCACCGATGCCGGCGAGCACTGGGGCCGGCTCGATCTTCCCAGCGGTTTGAACGGCCCCACCGACATCGAAGTGGACCCGAACGATCCCGCGCGCCTGTATCTCTCCGCCTGGAGCCGTACCGATCGGGTCTATGGCAAACACGCGCAGGGCGGCGTATTCATCTCCCGTGATGCGGGCAAGACGTGGGCGCGGACGCTGGCCGATGATTTCGCATTTTCGCTGGCCATAGATGCAAAAGTACCCAACACCATCTATGCCGCGACCTCCGATCTGGCCGCATGGCGCTCGACGGATGGGGGCATGACGTGGACGCGTATTCGCGGCCTCAATTTCAGAAACACCCACCGTGTAGTCCCCGATCCAACCAATCCCAAGATGATTTATGTGGCGACCAACGGCGGAGGGGTCTGGTATGGCCCCGCGGAGGGCGACCCCAACGCAGCCGAGGACATTGCGACACCGGAGATATCGTTTACCAGGATCAGTAAGAGCCGCCAGTCCCGCCACTAGCAAGCTGGTTGCTTTGCAGATTTACTTGAGGAGGCATTTCTATGCGACCAACATAGTCACGTCTGTTATCATATTTTATTACTGAAAAGTGTGAATATCAGCGGATTGAAGGCGCACCTCAGTGCACACCTTCAACGCGTCCGCCAAGGAGAAGAAGTGCTGATTTGCGACCGCCACCGGCCAGTTGCGCGGATCATTCCCTGCTCCTACGAGGATTACGGCAAACAGCAGCAGCGGCTGGTTGCTCGCGGCATTCTTGCGCCCCCGCGAAAGCAGCCATCGCCCTCCGCTTCGGTCTCCTGGCCCACGCCGCCCGGCAATGTGCCGGATGAAATCATCGAACAGTTATGGCGGCAAGCACGCGAAGATCGATAGATCGGGTCCCTGCGTTTTGGGACGCGAGCGCCCTGGTGCCGTTGTGCGTGGGCCAGAGTCTCACGGCCCGGATGAAGAGCTTGTACCGAGATGAAACCAGACCCCCAATGTATTCGTTTGTGTGTCAGTAAAGGCTCGAAGTACGGCCTGTGGTCCGGGAGACACGTCTATGTCCTTGAGCCTCAAACGCAGGCAGCCAAGTTCGCGGCACAGGATGTCGAAGTAAAGGGCACTATGGATAATAATACGATCCACATCGCCTCGATTTTGCCAAAGCCAAAGCCAAAGCCCCTGGCTGCAAAACGGTGAATTCCAGAAGCATTGCAGACCGATATTGGGATGAGACAGTCGAGCGGCAGGGCGGCAAGAACGAGAAGCTCGATAGCAGAAGAGACGTAGGTAAAATGGAATGGGCAAATAGGTTTCTGCGGGGCTTTGCGCTACTATAACGGGGAGACGCAACCAACATGACCGACAATGTACTTCAAACCCTTCAGCAGTTGATTCAGGATGTTATCGCGCCCGACGTGCGCGAATTGAAGGTGCGTCTAGCCTCGCATGAAAGGCAGACCGAGGTCCGGTTCACCGCGCTTGACCAAAAGATGGATGTCCAATTTGCAGCCATAGACCAGCGGTTCACGGCATCCGGCCAAAAGATGGATGTTCAATTCGCAGCCATAGACCAGCGGTTTGGTGCGCTCGATCAGAAGCACGATGCACAATTCAAGGCCATTATGGCAGCCATCTCCGAATCGAAAGCACAGGCCGAACTCACGAGTATGCGCGTGATTGCCGCTCTCAGCGAGCGAGTCGCCGTGCTCGAATCCCAGCGCCATTAACAAACGCGGGTTTAGCCCGCTTCCTAAAGAAGCAACCGCGCCGCTCCGAATGCGTTCGTTCCTCTCTGTGCTCTCGGTGTCCTCGGCGGATAATCGCCCTTCCTGACATCAATTAAACCGCTCGCGTATTAACTGCATCGCCTGCGCCCTTGAATGAATCCGCCCCTCCAGTTGCGCGTCCTCAGCCAGCGCAAGCATATCTTTGAACTGCGGACCAGGCTTGTATCCCGCCGCGATCAGGTCATCGCCGGTGAGCAGCGGGATTGGCCGCACCTCTGCCTCGGGTGTGTTTTCAAATTTTGCTTTCGCGAAATCGTAGAGTTCGAGGTTGCCGTGGCTGTTGCTGCAATCCAGATAATGCAGCCGCAGGTGCTGGTCGAAGAGCGGCAGCCGCAGAAAGCGCTTGAGCGTGGATTCCTTCATCTTCTCGACATCGCCGAAGCGCATGTGGTTGGCGACCAGGGCGACCACCTGCTCCGTCTCTTCATTCGAAAGCCGCAGCCGGCGGCAGATGTGGGCTGCCATCGCCGCTCCGATCTCGGCATGTCCGTTGAAGCGGATGCGGTCCGGCGCGCGCTCGAACGTCGGCGGCTTGCCCACATCATGCAGCAGCACTCCCAACGCAAGCGCCTTGTCGCTTCCAGTTTCGAGGCCCTCGAGCATCATGAGCGTATGCGTCCACACATCGCCCTCGGGATGATACTGCGGGGGCTGCTCCACCCCCTTCATCGCCGCCACTTCGGGCAGCACATACGTCAGCAATCCACTCCGATCGAGCAGCTCGAATGCAGCTCGGGCGCGCCCTTCGGTCAACATCTTCAACAGCTCGTCGCGCACTCGTTCATGCGAGACCTGCGTGATTTGCGGAGCAAGCGAACGCATCGCGGCGAAGGTCTCAGGATCGATGGTGTAACCCAACCGCGCGGCGAAGCGGACGGCGCGCAGCAAGCGCAGCTTGTCCTCGCTGAATCTCCGCTCAGGATCGCCAATGGTGCGGATGACGCCCGCCGCGAGATCAGCCTGCCCGCGAACGAAATCAAGCACCCGCTGCGATTCCGGCTCGAGCATCATGCCATTAATGGTGAAATCGCGCCGCTCCACATCCTCTCGCACAGAGCGGGAGAAGCGGACTGCGTCAGGATGCCGTCCATCAGAATACGAAACATCCGCACGAAAGGTCGCCACCTCGATGCAGATCTCTTTTTCTCCCGCGGCAAGCGGATCGAAGGCGACCAGCACCACTCCGAATTGCGCTCCCACGGCGAAGGTGCGCGGGAAAATCTCCATCACGCGGTCGGGAGTGGCGTCGGTGGCAACATCGTAATCGGCAGGCTCGCGCCCCAGCAGGGTATCGCGCACGCATCCGCCCACAAAGTAAGCCTGATGGCCGTGTTGGCGCAGGGTATGCACCACAGAAGCCGCAGCCTCATAGGGGTTCTTAGCGCTGGTCTCCATGCTGCAATAATGACATTAGATGGATGCGAAAGCACAGCGCGGCGGCGAGGCGATCATACTCGGCATAGAGAGCTCCTGCGATGAAACCGCTGCCGCAGTGGTGCGCTCGGGGCGAGACATGCTGTCGAACGTAGTGTTCTCGCAGATCACCACACATGTCGCTTACGGAGGCGTGGTCCCCGAACTGGCTTCGCGCGAGCACCTGCGGGCTATCGCTCCCATCGTGCGGCAGGCGGTTGGCGATGCCGGACTTTCTTACGAGTCGCTCGATGCCATCGCCGTCACCCAGGGACCAGGATTGGCAGGCGCGCTGCTGGTCGGCATCACCTTCGCGAAAGCGCTCGCCTTTGCTTTCGAAAAGCCGCTGATCGCGGTAAACCACATCGCTGGCCATATTCACGCGGTGTTGATGGAGATGGAGCGCGGGGGCGAGAGGATGGAATTCCCGCAGCTGGCGCTGGTGGTCTCCGGCGGCCACACCCATCTGTATCTGGTCGAGCACAGTATCCAACGAGCGAAGGGGCTTGCTTACTCCTATCGCAATCTGGGACGCACGCTCGACGATGCCGCCGGTGAAGCGTTCGATAAAGTTGCCAAGCTGCTGGGACTGCCGTATCCCGGAGGCCCGGTAATCGATGCCCTCGCCCCCCATGGAAATCCCCACGCAGTGAAGTTTGCGCTCTCGCGGATCAAAGAAAAAATCTATCGCAAGCAGCAGGGAGACGGCGCCCCGCGCGTGGACTTCAGCTTCAGCGGCATCAAAACCGCGGTGCTGCGCTATGTGGAGTTGAATGGGATGCAGCCGGGGATCGAGGCGCGGAGAGAAATTGCGCAAGCGCCAATCGAAGCCTGGAAGAACTCATGTGATCGGCAGGCGCTTGATCTCATCGCTTCATTCCAATCCGCGGTGGTGAACGATCTGATCACCAAAACGCTGCGCGCCGCCGAGATCACAAGTCCGCATGGGATCATAGTCAGCGGCGGGGTAGCGGCGAATTCCGAACTGCGCCGGAGTTTTATTGAGCGCGCGGCGAAGCATGGCCTGCCTGTTCACTTTCCCGCCCGCGGCCTCTCCACCGATAATGCCGCGATGATTGCAGCAGCGGCGTATCCCAAGTATCTTCAGGAGGAATTCGCCGAGACGCACTTCAACGCGGAGCCCAACCTGGCGTTGGGTTAGTTTTTACGGCAGAGAGTACGGCAGCCCTCCGGCTCTTCCCGCTGCAACCGGTACTCATTCTTCGGCTTCCGCGCCCAGGGCGGACTCCTCAATCTGCATGTCGTGGAATTCGCTCGAATCGAACACTTCGCCGCATTGCGAACACTCGACGTATTCGGCTTCATCATCGCGGGCGACGACTTTGACTTTAGCGTGTTTGCAAGCGGGTGAGGTCATGGCGTTGGAATTGAAACGGTCGTAAATCGGAGAAGTACTCATGTTGCTGTGGCATCCAATAATGCAGGGATTCGGCGATAGTCTTCGTTATGCCAGGCGCAGTGTCAAGCGCGAAATTCTTATTTTTGCACTGTTCTGGGCTGAGACACCGCTTTGAACTGAGCGATAGATGCGCGCCGTCGTTTCCGGAGTTGTCTGCTTCCCGCCGGAGCGCCGGTCCATGTGAGTTCCGCAAAGCCCGCGCTCTAATAAAACAGGTATTTTCTCCACTGCGCATCAGAGTGGCCGATCATGCGCATCAGATGGCGGCTGGTATGCAGGGTGAAGGAACGCGGCTCGCGCATCAGCTTCATATCGGTTTCATGCAACAGCATATTGCTCTTGCGCCGGTTGCAAGTGTGGCAGCAGGCGACCAGGTTCTCCCAACTGGATGAGCCGCCGCGCGACCGGGGCAGCACATGGTCGAGCGTGAGTTCATGGGAAGGCAGCACAATGCAGCAATACTGGCAGGTATTGCGGTCGCGCAGCAGGATGTTCTTGCGCGAAAGCGCCCGTGTCTGATGCGGAATGCGGCGGTATTCCAGCAGCCGGATCACCGACGGCAGCGCCATCTGCATGCGCGCCGCGTGCAGCGTGTTCGCGTGCTGTTCCTCGGCGGTCGCGACTCCCTTCAGCACCAGCACCAGAGCGCGCCGCGCGGCGCAGATATTGATCGGTTCATAAGACGCATTCAGCACCAGCACCGGGCGCTGCATGGTCGTCACTTCGCGCTCGATGCTCAGCGGCAGCTTGGATTGGCGGGGATCGGGCACCGCCTTCAGCCGCGCCTTGCCCCGCAATTTCTTCGGCTTTGCCGAGGTCGTGAGCGGATATTGCTGTGCCGTCGCCATTCTCCTGCTACTCCATAAGATGCTGAATGGAAGCTGCCTGCTCCAGTCCGTTGAAGTGCCAGCGGTTGAGTTCGGCCGCTGAAAAACGAAATGCCCGTGCGATGGTCGCCGCCCACACTCCCTCCGCCCCCGCGCGGTTCAGGGTGCGCGCACACTCGGCCAAAGTGCTTCCGGTGGTCAGAATGTCGTCCACCAGCAGTACCCGGCGTCTTCCAGCCCCTTCCGGCCGGCGCAGCCGGAAGGCGTTGCGCAGATTGCTGCGTCGCTGATGCCTGCTCAATCCCATCTGCGCCTCAGTGCGGCGCACCCGCATCAGCAAGCGGGGAGAGTAGAGCAGAGGCGGACCATCCCATATCTGCCTGAGCTGCCGCAGGGCGCTGCGCGTGATGAGCTCCGATTGGTTGAATCCCCGGGCGCGTTGCTTTGCGCCATGCAGCGGGACCGGCGCCACCAAAATGGGTGCCTCCCCGCCGTCTGCCAATTCACGTCCCAATTTCGCAATCGCGATCGCCAACAGCTTGCCTAGCGGATGCGCCGCGGACTTCACCCCCTGGTATTTGAACAAGTGCAACAACGCCCGCACTTCGCCATCGTAAGCGGCGCAGGCCACGGCCTTGCGGAAGGGAAGGCGATGGCGGCGGCACATCTCACAGCGCGGGGGAAGGAATTCTCCCGCCAGCCGCTCCCCGCAGATTTCGCACATCGCGCCCACGGCGGGCATGATCGAATCGAGACACGGCTGGCAGACCGGCAGCCGTGAAAAATTCGTGAGCCCAACACCGCACAAGCGGCAGGGGGCGGGGAAGAAGGTGGTAAGCAGGGCTTCGGAGACGAACCGGAGGGGCACACTCAAGCGCGTCCTTCCGTGCGCCTCGCCCAGAGGGGACTGCTGTGGCGAGGGCTGACTACTTCGTTCGACGGCTAGACCGACGGCATTACTGCTGAAGACGCAACCTCATCCTGATAGTGCAGGAACTTGCAGGCAGTATATGCCCGCGCCCGTGAACGACGCAAATCAGCGACCGGATATTTGGCGATGTTTCGATGCCGCGGCACATAAAGAAGTGATGCGCGTCAAAGTCGGCAGTGGAGCCGCCGGAATCCTGATCGAACCCAATGCCGCGCGTGCTTTCGTTCTTGCTCGCCGGATAAGTAGGTAGCAGCGATCGATCTCAAAGGGCTCAAGGTGGTGGCACACATCGACGCCGTCCGTGAACCCGAAGGGTTGGCCTGGGCAGTCGAATCCCCGCGATGAGGCGGTCGTTCCCTGGCAACTAAAAATGTCCGATCACTTCTTCGGCGCGAGCAGTTCTTTCGCCGATTGTCCCACCGTAGGTGTCGTGTTGGCGTTTTGCAGCATTCTTAACCCCTGCGGCGTCTGCTTCCAGACCATAGCAAAACGGACCGTCACCGTCTGCTCTCCGCCCCCGCGCCGCAAGGTGAAGGGTGCGTCGAAAAAGGCGGTAACCAGGTTGCCGGAGCGTTGGCTGAATACTCTTTCGGGGCTGCCGAAGGTTGCCGAGTCCCAGAGCTTGAAATCATCTTCGAGCAATTGTTGAATTTGCGCGCGGCTCGTACAGACTTCGGAGATATCGGAGCCCATGGCCAAAACGTCCCTATCGGCAACCATCGCCATCAATCCGGAGACATCTTTGTGGGCGTACAGATCGAGGAACTTGCGTAAGGTGGAGGAAAGATCGTTTGTTGATGCGCTTGTGGATTGCGCCACGCTGGGTAGGGCAAAGACAAAGAGCAGAAGAAAGCGGAGAAGATGCGGGACTTTCATGGCTCGTGATACGGAGGCGAATTATGGTTTGTTCCCCGATCAGGCAGATTTCACAAGTAAGCTCCAAGCACGCTTGGGTTATAGAGCAATATGGGTTCAAGGACCTTCAACGGGGTCAGGTTTCAAGTGTTCCCGAACGACCACCACCCCGCGCCACGTCCATGCGGATGTTGCGGGGGTGGAAGTCATCATAGACCTTTTGACAAACCAGCAGGTCGCGCTCGCGCATCGCAAGGATGCAGTGTCCCATAAGGCAAAAGTTTCGGATGTCAGACGGGCACTCCATCTCGTTGGGCGCTCCTGGCCTTCGATTTCTAAACGACCTGAACGACTCCTAAGCCACGCGGCCGTCCCCCTACATCTCGTGTAACTTCTGCGTTAGTTGCTACTAGTAGTATGGTCCACTGATTGCTCGGCTACCTATGGTGATCTCACAGATCAACGGAGATCAATACTCCGCGGAGATCAAGCGCCGAAGAACCCCTGCCAAGAAATCGGCCGCCTTAAAGCCGCTCCTACGGTGATCTCACAGATATGCGGAGATCAAGCAATCTACGGTGATCAAACCTGCGGAGATCGCAGCGGGCAAAGGACAACGCCTCCAGACCCACCACCGGGACCCTAAAGCTGCTCTTTCGGTGATCTCACAGATCAACGGAGATCACAACTGCTGAGCCGATGGCACTCCCTAACCCCTAGACCCTAGCCCCTAGCGCCTCGCTCCTCGCCCCCAGCACCTTGTCATAGATCCACAGCAGCAGCGCTGTCCCCATTCCCACGGCGGCGATGACGATCCAGATCATGGAGGGCTGGTGGGTGACTTCTCCGTAGTGGTGGAGCAGGAAGCCGCCGAATTTGCCGCCGATGAGGGAGCCGATGCCGAGGGGGAGAAAGGCGAACCCCATATAGGTGCCCTGCTGTCCCGAAGGCGCCAGGCGGGAGATGTAGTCGTAGTAGCGGGGAGATTGGGTGATCTCTCCGATGGCGACCACGACCAGGGTGACCACGGCCATGGTCACGCTGGGATGAAAGGCGAGCAACAGCCATGCCGCTCCGGAGATCAGGGTACCGATGATGACCGCGCGAAAGGCGGGGACCTTCCGTGCCAGTATGTTGAAGAGGATGGTGAAGCAGATCACGACCAGCGGACCGGTGACCAGCAGCAACTCCGTGTCTGCTTTGGGATCGACGTACTTGGCGATGTAGCTGGGCAGGATGATGAACTCCTGCCAGTAGGCGATCCAGTATCCGGTGAAGATGAGGAGGAAGAGGACGAAGCGGCCGTTGCCGAGGACGGTGACAAAGTTACGCGCCGCCTGGCCAAGGGTGGCGGTCTCAATTTCGTTGGGGCGCCGGGGTTCTCTAAAAAATATCAGCACGGCGAAGAACATGACGAAGACGCTGAGCGCGGCGATGCGGAAGACGTTCTCCACGCTCATATGCAGATGTACGTAGGAGGCGACGTAGGGGCCGGCTGCGCCACCGATGTTGACCAGCGTGTAATAGATGGCGTATCCGATGGAGCGGACGTTAGGCTGGGAGGCGCGGGCGGTGGTGCCGACGACGCTGGGCTTGACTAGCGCTATGCCGAGCGCGGGCAGCATCACCAGAATGGTGACCAGGGCGGTGAGCGGGATGTGATCGCGAACCGGAGCTAACCACGGAGCTTTAACCGATCCCAAGAGGAAGTAAGCGCAGGCAAGAATGAGGTAGGCGAGAGACAGGGCGCGGCGGAAGCCGAGGCGGTCGGCGATGGCGCCTCCGAAGACCGCGAGAAACCAGACCAGGCCGCCGAAGAGTCCGGTGAGCGTGGATGCCTTCTGCACATCAAAGCCGAGGCTCTCATTCAAGTAGCGCGCCAGCGACGCGAAGGCGGCGTAGTAAGAGAGCCGCTCGAAGAGTTCACTGATGTTGGCCACCCAGAAAGGGCGTTCGAAGCCGGTGCGGATTTCGTGAAAGCGTTGGGCGAAGGGCAAGCTTGGCTCCTGATGAGAGTTGGCGGGGTGAGCGAATTCTAGCAGGAGCCGGGGAAGCACTCGGCAGTCACCGACTGTTGTTACCAATCGGCGGGGAAAATCCTTTGACAGCAGTGATTGAGCAGTATACGATTCCGTTCGCGAGAGTACTCGCCGAAGGAGCAGTGCAATGAAGAAGAGTGTTTCAGCGTTGGGGGTGATGGGAGTTTTTCTAATCGCGACGTGGGGACAACAGATTTCGGGCCAGAGTACTACGTCAGCGCAAGCGAATGCCCAGAATGCGAACGATGTTTGCCGGGTGTATTTCACCAAAGTGAAGCCGGGGTCGGAGGCGCAGTGGGAGCAGGCGCGGATACGCCATGTCGCGTTCCACAAGCAGCATAACGACACCTGGACGTGGGAGGCGTCCCAGGTTGTGACCGGGGACGATATGGGCGAATATGTGGTGTCAACCTGCGGACACTCCTGGAAGGACTTTGACGCCTGGGAGAAGAAGATGGGGAAAGAGGACGCGGCGGACGCCATGGCGGGCATGGGCCCATTGGAGCAGAGCAATACCAATTCGTTTTACACTTTGCGAGCTGATCTGAGCCGCGCTCCGGCGAACGGCCCATCAGCGCCGATGTCGTCGGTTACGGTGTTTCGATTGCGTCCGGGATCAGTGGACAATTTCATTGGCGCCGTGAAGAAAATCAATGCTGCTTTAGAGAAGCAGCCAAGCTTGCCGAGGACTTCGTTCTGGCTGCAACTCTCGAATGGGGGCGAGATGCCGAAAATGGTCATGATCGACGAACGGCAGGGATGGGCGGACTATGCTCCTCGGGAAAAGACCCTTCGGGATGCGGTGACGGAAGCCTACGGCAAAGAGGAGGCGGACGCGACCTTTAAGACAATCTCGGACAGCGAGGCGCATGTTTATACCGAGTCGTCGGTGGCGCGTCCAGACTTGAGCTATTCGCCGAAATAGCAAGGTGAGGTAATTCGATGAAGTTTGCGGCGCAGGGGCGCCGCTTTTTCATGTCGGGCGAATGATCGTTCCTGCGGGGACTTGCAGTGAAAGTGCTGGGCGAATTGCCGGGCCTTTGTTGCGGACGCAAACGCGGAGTGCAGCAACCACTAGAACTGCCCTAGGCG
Source organism: Acidobacteriaceae bacterium (assembly GCA_039934875.1). GTDB lineage: Bacteria > Acidobacteriota > Terriglobia > Terriglobales > Acidobacteriaceae > JBDTLH01. The sequence continues at coordinate 10,649 of JBDTLH010000361.1, forward strand.
CGTGCTGCTAGACTATTGATATCCTGCCATGAATTTCGGTGAATCCATACGGATTGCTTTGGCGTCGCTGTGGGCGAACAAGTTGCGCTCGGTTTTGACGCTGCTCGGCATCGTGATCGGCGTGGCTGCGGTGATCGCGGTGGTGACCTTCGTGAATGGGCTGAACAGCTACGTGGCGGAGAAGGTGATCACGATGGGCGCGGACGTCGCGACCATCAAGAAGACGTCCGATGTGCCCACCGATTATGAGACTTATAAAGCAGGACTCAAGCGCCGTGATCTGAAGCGGGCTGATCTGGTGTTTCTACGGGAGAACTGCAAGTCCTGCGTCGAAGTCGCGGGAAGTTGGGGCACCACCGCGACCGTGAAGACGGAGCAGCAGTCCTCGTCCAACACGGCGATACGCGGCTGGACCCCGGGCATGCAAGAGATGTCGAAGCTGGAGCTGACGGCGGGGCGTCCGTTGACCGACGTGGATGAGCGCGTGGGGTCGCGCGTGGCATTGGTGGGTACCGATATCGTGGAGAACCTGCTGGGCGATGAAGACCCGGTCGGGCGCGAGATCCGCATCGGCGGCGAAGCCTACACGGTGATCGGAGTGGGGAAGAAGCAGGGCAAGACCCTGGGGCGCAGCCTGGATAATTGGGTGACCATCCCGCTGAGCGCCTATGAGCGCCAATTTGGCACCAACGGGAGCATGAGCTTGTATGCCAAAGCTGCGGGCACCGGTATGCCGCTGCAGAACATGCTGGATGAGGTGCGGACGCTGATGCGGGCGAAGCGACATGTCGCCCCCAACCAGCCGGACGATTTTGAGATGAGCACCAGCGACACCTTTCTGGGCCTGTGGGCGAGCATCTCCAGCTCGTTCTTCATGGTAACGATTGCCATTGCTTCGATCTCGCTGATTGTCGGCGGCATAGTGATCATGAACATCATGTTGGTGTCGGTGACGGAGCGCACACGGGAGATCGGGGTGCGCAAGGCGCTGGGAGCGAAGAAGCGCGATATCCAAAATCAGTTCCTCATCGAATCGGGGACCATGTCGCTGGTTGGCGGCGCGATTGGCATCATCGGCGGCGTTGCGTTGGCGAAGACGGTGACGCTGATTGTGGGGATGCCATCGCGGATTGAGCTGTGGTCGGTGGCGATGGCGCTCTTCGTGGCGACCGCGGTGGGCGTATTTTTTGGGGTCTATCCGGCGCGCAAGGCAGCGGACCTTGATCCTATCGTAGCGCTGAGATCGGAGTTATAAATGTCGGAACAGCAGGGCCTATCCGGACAGAACAAAGGAGTTGCCGGAGAGGTCGTGCGCATGGCATGGGACACGATCCGCACCAATAAGCTGCGCTCCGGGCTGACGGTGCTGGGTATCGTGATCGGGGTCTCCACGGTGATTCTGATTTCGTCGGTGGTGAACGGGCTGAACTCGAACATTTCGAGTTCGGTATCGAGCATCGGGTCGAACATCATATGGGCGTTTCATCTGGACGTGATCTCTTTCACGCGTCCGACGCCGGAGATGTTGCAGCGCAAGGAACTCACCTATGACGATGCGATGTCATTGCAGGGGCTGCCGCACGTGGAGGCGGTAGCGGCGGGGCTGCGCAACTTCAATCCGCAATTCAATGTGGGCGATGTGTCAGTGAAGTATAAGGGCAAGAAGGCGCAGAACACGATCCTTGAAGGGGACTCGCCCGGTTACAAAGATGTTTACGACATTGAGATGAAGCCGGGATCGCGGGTCTTCACCGACCAGGATGAATCGAACGCATCGGATGTGGTGATGCTGGGCAGCGACACCACGGAGACGCTCTTCGGAGAAGAGCCGGCCATCGGCAAAGAAGTCACTATCGAGGGCAAGATATTCACCGTGGTGGCGGTGGCGGAGCCGAGGAAGAGCATCAATCCGTTTGGGGGAAAGAACCCGGACGACAATGTCGCCATCTTTCCCTATCGGACATTTAAAAAGCTGCATCCGGAGCTGAAGGCGAATTGGATCAGCGTGAAGGCGGACTCAGCCGCCAATATGCCGGCGGTGATGGACGAGATGCGGGAGACGCTGCGCCGCGACCGGCGGCTCAAATCGTATCAGCCGGATAACTTCGCGATCTTCCAGGCCGACCAGATCAAGCAATTGTGGGACCAGATCACCGGCGGGATTTTCATCTTCATGTTCGCGGTTTCGAGCGTGGGCCTGATCGTGGGCGGTGTGGGCGTGATGAACGTGATGCTGGTGAGCGTGACCGAGCGGACGCGAGAGATCGGCGTGCGCAAGGCGATTGGCGCAACCAAATTGAATATTTTGTGGCAGTTCACGCTGGAGGCGATGGCGCTCTCGCTGATTGGAGGATTGATCGGGATCGCCGTGGGTGCGCTGCTGACATTGATTCTGCGGCTGGCCTTGGGGCCCGCGCTTCCCGCGTCGATGTCGGCGTTCTGGACGATCTCGGCGGCAGGCGTGTCGCTGCTGATTGGGCTGGTGTTTGGCATCTATCCGGCGTGGAAGGCGGCGAACCTCGATCCGATCGACGCCCTGCGCTATGAGTAGTTGACTGCGGATGCTGCGCGCGATTGTGAGTGCGGTGTGCGCGGCGGGCGCGGTGTGCGGCGCGGGATATTATGCGTTGTGCCTGGTGAGCATCCGAAGTTTTCTGCGGGAGCGGGCCGTTGCCGCGCCGATTGAGGAGTTGCCCGCCGTCTCTGTTCTCAAGCCATTGAAGGGAATGGATGCGGGAATGTATGAGAGCTTTCGCAGCCATTGCTTCCAGGACTACGGCGTTTACGAGATCATCTTCGGGGTCAGTGATCTGGAAGATGCGGCGGTTGCGTATGTGCGGCAGTTGCAGGCAGAATTCCCCCAGCGCGAGATCAGCCTCGTAGTCTGTCCAGATGCGGAGGCGATGAATCGCAAGGTGGGCAATCTGGCGCAGATGTTGCCGCATGCGAGATACAACTTCATGGTGGTGAATGACAGCGATATATGGGCGCCGCCCGAGTATCTGCGCGTCATCATGAGAGCGTTTCAAAATAGCAAGGTTGGCATGGTGACTGCCCCATATTACGGGGCCCCAGGGAGGTCGCTGTGGTCGCGCATCGAAGCGATTGGGATATCAACGGATTTTATTGCGGGAGTGCTGGCGGCGCGGCGCATCGAGGGCGGGATAAAGTTCGGATTGGGATCAACGCTGGCGATGTCACGCGAGGCGCTGGATGCGATCGGGGGGTTCGCGCCGCTGGCGGATTACCTTGGCGATGATTATGAACTGGGCGCGCGTATTGCCAATGCGGGATATGAGGTCGTGCTATCGCGCGTGGTGGTGCGGACGCATCTGCCGGATTATTCGTGGCGTGGATTCTGGCAGCACCAGTTGCGCTGGTCGCGCGGCATTCGGGATTCACGAAAGAAAGATTTTGTGGGTTTGGGAGCGACCTTCGGA
>JBDTLH010000362.1:0-6562 GCA_039934875.1 Acidobacteriaceae bacterium
GCTCTGGCAGCTCCCGATAAATATGGCTACTACACTCGCACCTGTAGATTCGCGCGAGGTCCTGCGTTGCGATGCGTGCCACCTGGTCCAGTTCCGGACCCACAACAACGATTGCCGGCGCTGCCACAAACCATTAGACCAGGACGATATCGAGCCTGTGCCCCCGATGGGTCCAGCGCTGGTGTCTGCCCGGGTCGAAGCGCCGGCCACATCCCGCGAAGAGGGAGAGAGGAGTGGGCTGCACGTCGCACGGGCGATCCGTTGCCTGCGTTTGCGGGCCGGCCTCAGCCAGCGCCAGCTTGCGCTGCGCATGCAGGTGCCGCGCACCTATATCTCGAAGATCGAGAATGAGAAGGCGATGCCGACGCTGAGTTCGATGGAGCGGCTGGCAAAGGCGCTTCAGGTGACGGTGCCTGACCTGCTGCGCGGAGGCGAGCTCAGCGCCCGGGAGCGCGCGCTGGAGATCACCTCCGATCCATTCATGGCCGAGCTTCTGCCCGATCTAATGAAGCTCGATTCCATGCAGCGTTCGACGCTGATGGGCGAGGTGCGCACCATGGCAATGCGCTCGCGGCGCAGCGCATAGGAGGCGTTCGGATTAGTTCACGCGATGAGAGGGTCACCGTGTCCGCGGAAGAACACGGTTGTCTTCATAGTTGTTAGCGACGCCCCTGGGCATTAGGTTCATGGGAGTGGCATTCGCTTTTGGACTCACGCCTATGCGATCGCCAGCGGCAAAAAGGTCTGGAGTGGCGGGAGGATTCGCCTCCCATGGGTATGGACTGCATTCGCGATTCGGTGATTCACTGTTCGCCCACGGTTGCCGAGGTGTACGAAGGTCGCGCCGGTACGCACGGGCGCCGCTTAAGAACTGATAACCTAATTGAGCACCCTGGCCGTAACCCTCAACTCCTCCGGAGGCAAATAGAAGCATGTCCAGACGCCGAGTCTTATCAATCTTAGGAGTAGGGAGCTTAGGACCAGGAAACGCCCTTGCGCTAATGGCGCTCTTCCTTGGTGGTTCCGTCATGGCGCTGGCGCAAGCCAAGCCCGATGTTCTGGTGTTCACCAACGGAGATCATCTTACGGGCGAATTAATATCGGCAACCGCCGATAAGATGACCTTCAAGAGCGCAATGGCGGGGGAGATAACGGTTGACCGGAGCACTGTCAAAGACTTGAAGACCGAGAAGCCGTTTGCCGTGGTGAAGGACCAGAAGCTGGTGAAAAGCGGGACGGTGGAGTTTGCCGATAAGCAGATCATCGTTTCGGACACATCCGGTACCGCCAACATCGCGGTTGATCCGAGCGTGGTGGTGGTGGAGCAGGGAGAGTATCAGAAAGAGGTCACAGCCAACCCGGGCTTCTTGCATGGCTGGACGGGAACCACCAGCGCGGGTCTGAGTTTCGTGCGCGCGACACAGGACCAGACTTCGTTCAATGCGGCGGTGGTGCTGGTTCGCGTGGTGCCAAGCGTGACCTGGCTTGACCCTAAGAACCGCACGCTGGTGAACTTCAACGCCGCATATGGCAAGACCAGCCAACCCGGCATCCCGGATGTGAAGACCGACATCTACCATGGCGATATCGAGCGGGACAAATATTTCAGCAAGCGGATGTTTGGGTTTGGGTTGGCGGATTTCGACCACAACTTCGGCCAGGGCCTGCGCTTTCAGCAGGGATACGGTGTAGGTGTGGGATACACGGTGTTCAACCGTCCGAATGCAACGCTCGATCTGAAGGCCGACCTGCGCTACACGCACCAATCGTTTTATATAAGCTCGAACGATCAAAACTTGATCGGATCACAGATTTCGGAGACATATCTGCGCAAGCTGCCGCATTCGATTATGTTTACGGAGATGGTGTCGGCCACTCCTTCGTATAACGTGCCGAGCGCGTATCAGGTGAACGCCGTTGCGAATCTGGCGCTGCCGCTTTATAAGAAGTTCGATCTTACGTTCGGATTCATCGATAGTTATTTAAACAATCCATCGCCCGGATCGAAGAAGAATTCCTCGCAGTTCATCACGGGGTTGCAGTATGTGTTTCCCTAAATGGGCAATAGGATGAGAGCCACCTGCCTGCAACTCGAAATTCATGATGGAGAGATGGAGGCCAATCTTGCGTCTGCGCTGGGACTTCTCTCTACTGCTCCCGCCTCTGATGTGTATCTTCTGCCTGAGCTGCTCACCACGGGGTATGCGTTCGAACTGTGGGAGCGGGCCGCGGATGAACACACACCGATGGCGGTGGAGCGCCTGCAAGCCGCGGCCCGCGAACGTAATGCTGTGATCGCCGCCGGAACGATCGCCCGCAATGAGGGAGGCAAACTGGTGAACCGGCACTGGGTGGTCAGGCCGGAGGCCATTGAGTACTACGACAAGATCCATCTGATCGCCGCGTTTCGTGAACCGGAACTGCTGGCCGCTGGCGATGAAGCGCTCCTTACCAGCATCGCCGGCGCGCGCGCGCACGTCAGCACCTGCTTTGATCTGCGCTTTCCTGAGCTGTATCGCGCGGCCGCACTCGATGGCGCGGAGGTATTTCTGATCATCTCCGAATGGCCCAGCAAACGCGGCGAGGCGCTGATTACGCTGGCGAGAGCGCGGGCGATGGAAAACCAGGCCTACGTTCTGTTGTGCAACCGCACCGGAGATGCACTCGATGGAACGGCATTCGATGGACGCTCGCGGACTATCGATCCAGAGGGTCAGGTCATCGCTGATGCGGGTATATGCCAGGGATTCTGCACGGCGGAGATCGACAGTTCGCACGTTAGAAAGCTGCGCGCAGGCTTTCCCGTATTAGCGATGTCGCGCCGCTGCTGGTAAGGGCAGGCATTCGCGGTAGAGACGCTCGTAATCTCCGCACATGCGCTCGATAGTGTAGTCGCGCTGGTAAGTCGCACGCGCCTTCGCTCCCATCGTTTTCAGCGCATCGGGATCGCCTGCCATTTTGAGAATTGCCTCTGAGAGCGCGGCGGGATTCGACTTGGGAACGATCATTCCCGCACCCGATTGGTTGATTATGTCGGGCATGCCGCCCACATCGGTAACTATCATCGGCAAACCGGCTGCCATTGCCTCCAACTGGCTCACCGGCAGTCCTTCGGAGACGGACGACAAGACGAAGATGTCACATTGCTGAAGGTAATATCCCACATTCTTCTTCATGCCCAGCAGCTTGACGCTGGCGTCAAGATCAGCGGCTGCGATAACGGATTCAATCCTGGTGCGCTCGATGCCGTCGCCCGCAATCCACAATTCGAGTGCTGGAATTGCCTGTCGTGCGAGAGCGAAGGCGTTGATGAGTGTGGGATAGTCCTTCTCCCAGACCAACCTGCCGACGGTGATCAGACGGACGCCCTGCTTTTCCCCCAGCGGCTCTCCCTGCGACTCGCAATTGGGCTCGCCGCAACCGTTCGCGATCATGGTGAGCTTGCGCAGATCGGCGAAGCTATGCTGTGCCATGCTGCTGCGTACCAACTCAGAGCAGGCGATGACTCGTGCGCACGATGTGATTTTGGCAGCGCGCCAGAATTTACGCTCCTGTTGATCATCTTTTGCGGGATGGTGGCGGGTGACGACGCTAACAGGAACTCTGGCGAGGCGTGCCGCCGCCCCGCCGACGATCAGCGGAGCGAGATTATGGCAGTGCATCACGTCGGGGCGGTCGAAATCGCGCCTCAGGGAGCGGGCAACCTGCCGTATCCGGTGCAGGGGATGGCGTGCCAGGTGGCAGCGAAAGGGCACTCCGGCGCGCGTGAGGGCCTCGGAGATCGCGCCGACGCCAGACATGGCGTGGACCACGACCTCGTGTCCGGCGCGCATCTGGGCGGGCGCCATCGCCGCCACCAGCATCTCCGCGCCGCCGGTTTCAAACGAGTTCAACAGATGATGGATTCGCAACCGGTCCCTCTGCATTCGATTCTATATAGACGCGCGTGTTCTAATTTGGGAGTGGAGATCGGAAGCTTAAAGATCATCGACGGCAAGTTGTTTCTCATCGCAGGCCCTTGCGTGATCGAGTCGGAGGTGCATGCGCTCAAGATGGCGCAGGCGATTGCGGTGGTCACGCGCGACCTCGGCGTGCCTTATATCTTCAAGGCCAGCTATGACAAGGCGAATCGCACTTCGATTCATTCATTTCGCGGTCCCGGCGTGGAAGAAGGCACGCGGATTTTGGCGAAGGTGCGCGACGAGGTGGGTGTTCCCGTGTTGAGCGATGTACATGATCAGCACGATTGCGCGCGGGTTGGTGAGGCGGTGGATGTGCTACAGATTCCCGCCTTCCTCTGCCGCCAGACCGATCTGCTGATTGCGGCGGCGAAAACGGGCAAGACCGTGAATATCAAAAAAGGGCAATTTGTTGCACCCGCCGACATGAAGCACGCAGTCCAGAAGGTGTGCGATGCGGGAAATGAGCGCGTTCTGTTGACCGAGCGCGGTTCCAGCTTCGGCTACAACAATCTGGTGGTGGACATGCGTTCGCTGGCGATCATGCGCGAGTTTGCGCCGGTGGTCTTTGATGCCACCCATTCGGTGCAGCTTCCGTCGGCGGGAGCTGGCGTCAGTGGCGGCCAGCCGGCATTCATACCGCTATTGGCACGCGCGGCAGTTGCTGCCGGAGTGGATGGACTATTTATGGAAGTACACGATAATCCCGCGCAGGCGAAGTCGGATGGCGCGAATGCACTACCTCTCGGACGGCTGCGACCGGTGTTAGAGCAGTTGTTGCGTTTGCATGAGGCGGTTTCAAAAAAATAGAGTAATGCAGTTTATGGTCTGCTGTTTAGGGGCGAGGATTTCAGCAAAACGGATGTCACAGCGGCAGGGTGATTCGTTTGAGGTGGTGTTCAGCACGGGGGGTTGAGCCTCCCGCCACACGCAGCAAAGCCGGGCAGCGATGCCCGGCTTTCCGCCACCTCGGAATCTACTACTGTCCGTTCTCGTGCGCATGAATAAATTCGGCCACGCGATCATGCAATCCGTGCAGCGCGTCCTCGTTGACATACACCATGTGCCCGGTCGGGAAGAACTTGTACTCGATGTTTTTCTCGAGCGAAGCCGGCATGGGCAGGTGCTTCATCTCATAGGTCGCACCGAAATATAATGTGCCCAGGTCGAAGTAGCCGCCCATCAGCAGCGCGTGCATCTTAGGATTCACCTTCATCGTGTATGCCAGATCGCTTGACACGTTCACCGATGATCCTGGCCAGCCTCCGCCCGGTCCCCTGTGCTTCATGTCCCATTCCCATCCCGGCTCGCGCGCACTCTGGTTGTACGTCATGTTCTCGCCGAACTTCAACGTCTCGTGGGCGTAGGTGTTCATCGCCGAGAGAATCGAAGACTCGATCGACTCGGTAAATGGATCGTATTCCGCGTCCCGGCTCAGCGGATCCATACTCGGTCCTTGGTAACGCGAATCCAGGCGGCCTGTGGTAATGTCGCTCGCGTCCTGCAGATGCTTCGCGAACTCGCCGCCAGTCAGCCGCAGGTTGGCCTTAATCCAGAGCGCCTGGGGAATTCCGGTGTAGCTCTCCAGCTTGGCCGCTACCGCGGCCCTTTTGGACGCGTCGAGATCCGCGCCCTGCAGCAGCGCGCTCGCGTAATCGCCGAGCGCGTACTGCTCTACTTCGTGGATCCACGGCTCCAGCGTCGCCGGCTGATTGGGGACCTTGTGGTGATACCACGCGGTAGCCGCAAAGCTGGGCAACGCGAGGAAGAAGCCGTTGTCGGTTCCCGGGTTGCCGTCCGCGCCGTCCGCGCTGTTGTCAAAGCTAAGTATCTGGCTCAGCAGCACCACGCCGTTCAGGTCCACGCCGTGCTGCTGCAATTGCGCGCTCAACACCGCATCGCGCGTGGTTCCGTAACTCTCGCCAAAGAGGAATTTGGGCGAGCTCCAGCGATTGTACTTGGTCAGGAAACGTCGGATAAACCGATCGAAGGCCGCCGCATCCTGGTCGATGCCATAGAACGCCTTGTTAACATCCTTGCCTTCAACGCGGCTATAGCCAGTGCCCGGCGCGTCGATGAACACCAGGTCTGTCGCGTCCAACAGGCTGTACTGGTTGGGCGCGATACTGTATGGCCCGCCAACCGGATGCTGTACATCAGGAATATGCACACGTACCGGTCCCACGCTGGTCATGCGCAGATACATAGTTGCCGAACCCGGGCCGCCGTTGTATAGGAATGTGATCGGCCTGGTGCCCTGGTTCGCGCCCTTGGCGAAGTATGCGGTGTAGAAAATGCGCGCAGTCGCCGGTTGCTCTTCGGCCTTGGGCGGCAGGTCCAGTCCGCTATCTGGCAGATACTTGCCGTCGAGCCCTATCATCGCGTCCTGCTTGTCCGATGAACCCACTGTCAGCATACCGGCGACGGCCCGGTACGGAATCGCCTTGCCGCCTTCCACCGTCACGGAACCTTCAGTGGTCGAATCGGGCGGTAAGGGCGCTGGCTTCTTCTCCTTGTCCGGCTCCACGGCTACGGTGGTCGTGGTGGTGGTCTTCTCCGGCTTTGGATGCCCCTGCGCAACCGCAACCCAGCTAGCGCTCAAC
>JBDTLH010000363.1:0-3424 GCA_039934875.1 Acidobacteriaceae bacterium
CTCTCGGCGGCAATTTTCTCGAAACTCTTGTTCAGGACATTCGCATCAGCCTTCGCGTGTTGCGCAAGTCTCCCGGATTCACCGTCTCCGCCGTTTTGACGCTGGCCCTGGCAATTGGCGTAAACGCTGTGGTGTTCAGTGTATTGAATGCGTTCATCCTGCGTCCGCTGAATGTGCCTCAGTCGCAGAGCCTCTACTCCATCCACCATTCCTACGACCCGGACGCGCATCAGTCGTATCCCGACTATCTCGATCTGCGCGACCGCAACCGCGGCTTCGATGATCTGGTGGCCTATAACATTGATGCGGTGGCGCTGGACACCGGCGAAAATCCATCCCGCGTCTGGGTCGAGGAGGCCAGCGGGAACTACTTCGACGCATTGGGTCTACAGCCATATCTTGGCCATTTCTTCCACGCCTCCGACGAACATGGCGCGAACAGCGCTCCTTATATCGTGCTCACCTACGCGTTTTGGCACACGCATTTTCAGGAGGATCGTGGCGTAGTGGGCCGTACCGTCCAGGTGAGCAAGCATCCTTTTACCATCCTTGGCGTAGCGCCGCCAGAGTTCCGCGGGACCCTGCTGTTTTTCAACCCTGATTTCTTTTTGCCGATGGTTAACGCGGGGCAAGTGAACGAAGAAAATGACCTGAACGCGCGCGGCAAGCGTTGGATTTTTATGACCATGGGACACCTGAAGGCGGGGGTCACTCCGGCGCAGGCCATCGCCGATCTGAATTCCATCGGCTCTGATCTCGAAAAGAAATATCCCAAAGAAGATGGCAAAATGAACTTTACCCTAAAGCGCCCCAGCCTTTATGGCGACTATCTTGGCCGTCCGGTGCGCGCATTCTTGACCGGATTGATGTTGCTGTCGGGGCTGATTCTGCTGGCCGCATGCGCCAATCTGGGCAGCCTGTTTGCAGCGCGCGCCGCCGACCGTTCCCGGGAAGTTGCTCTACGGCTGGCGCTGGGATCGAGCCGCAAACGCATTCTGCGCGGGCTGTTTACCGAAGCCGTGCTGATTTCGCTTGCCGGAGGCGCGGTCGGACTATGGGGCAGCGTGGCGTTGTTGCGCGGGCTGAGCGCGTGGCAGCCAATTCCCAGATGGCCCCTCCATTTGTCTGTGACCCCGGATGCAAATGTTTATGGAGTAGCTTTGCTCCTGACCTTGGCGAGCGGTTTCCTCTTTGGCGCGGTCCCGGTAAGGCAGGTACTCCGCACCAGTCCGTATGAAATCGTCAAGTCGGGTTCGACCGGCAGAATGGGGCGGCGGATTACTGCCCGAGACGTATTGCTGGTAATTCAAATTGCGATTTGCGCGGTGCTGGTCACCTCTTCGATGGTTGCGGTGCGTGGATTGACGCGCTCGCTGCATGACAATTTCGGTTTTGAGCTGCAGAACACCATGCTGGTGGATACAGACCTGGGTACGGCAGGTTACAGCGGGGACCGAGTGCTCCCGATGCAAAAGCGCATGATCGCCGCTCTGCAGGCGGTTCCCGGTGTAGAGTCTGTGGGATTGGCAGATCAGGTGCCATTGGGCGATGCTCCGGGCGACTCGAATGTCTTTACCGACAATACCTCTGATTTAAGGCCGGCGAACGCCGCAGCTCATGCCACCATGTTCAAGATATCTCCCGAATACTTCCATGCAGCCGGCACGGTCTTGCTGTCCGGCAGGAGTTTCTCATGGCATGACGACAAAAACTCCCCACGCGTCGCGGTAGTGAATCGGGAGTTTGCGCGCAAGATTTTTGGCTCCGTAACCAGCGCAATGGGCGGCTATTACAAGGTGCCGGATGGAACGCGCATACAAGTGGTGGGGATTGCGGAAGACGGAAAATATAACAGCCTCACAGAGAATCCGACCCCGGCGATGTTTCTCCCCATCCTGCAATCGCCCTCCGCTTCGACAGAGTTGGTGGTGCGCTCGAAGCGCGATCCGCGGCAACTGGGGATGGCCATAAGGAGCGCACTGCGCCAATTAGATACAGGGCTGCCGGTTTTCATTGATACGCGGTACAAGCAACTGGACGCAGTTCTGTTTGGTCCGCGCATGGCGACGATTTCTCTGGGTGTACTGGGCGTGCTGGGGGCAATGCTGGCCTTAACCGGCATCTTCGGAATGGCTGCGAACCTGGTCAGCAAGCGGCTGCGCGAGCTGGGAATTCGTCTCGCCCTCGGCGGGCGACGTAGGGAGATCTTACAGGCGGTGTTGGGACGGCCCTTCAAATTGCTGGCTTTCGGATCGGCGGCAGGATTGCTCCTGGGAATTCTGGCCAGCCGGGTGCTGGCTTTGATTGTGGACCAGGCAACTCCCCACGATCCGCTGGTATTGGCTGGTGTGGCCCTAGCGATGTCTTTGCTGGGACTGCTGGCCATGTGGATTCCAGCGCGACGCGCGCTATCGGTTGATCCGGTGATATTGCTGCGAGAGGAGTGAATCGGATTAGCCTACCCCCGCGTCATGTCGTCCGCGCCCAGCACCCCTGACTCCTGGTGCTCCCGCCGCCCAGTTGGAATGGCGGGCTCCGCGAAACATGATGTTCCGCCGACTTGTCAACCTGGGACGGCGTAGCTACGAGGTGTACCTGACGCATATGTTTGCCGTCTTCGGTCTCTTCGTCATTCGTCGCGGCGGGAAAACCGATCGCGGCGGCGCCGGCGCTCTTCGTTGCTGTGGTTGCCTCTAGACAGGTTTGAGGAAAACTTGTGTCTGCGTACGGCTTACTTAGAGCGATTCGCAAAATGCGGCCCACCAAAATAAGCGATAGGCGATTCGGCACCTGCACTCTCTTCACTCCTGGCGCCCTACTCTTCCCGCAGTGTCTTCACCGGCTGGAGTTTAGTTGCGCGATAGGCCGGTACCAGGCAGGCCAGCAATCCCACAGCCAGCAGCAGCACTGTGACGGCGGCGAAGGTCACTACATCCGTGGCTCTCACTCCATAGACCAGGTTTGCCAGGATGCGTCCCAGTGCCAGTGCGCCGGCCAGGCCGATTGCGAGTCCGATGAGGGTAGGCTTCATGCCTTCCATCACGATCAGGCGCAGCACGTTGCCGCTGGGAGCGCCCAGCGCCATGCGGATCCCGATCTCCCGGCTGCGCTGCTTCACGGCGTAGGCGAGCACGCTGTATATGCCCACCGCGCCCAGCACAAGCGCCAATCCCGCGAAGACCACCAGCAACAGCATGTTAAAGCGCCGCTGCAAGAGGGAGACGGCCAGAATATCGTCCATGGTCATTACGTCCACCACAGGCTCTGCGGCGTCCACTTCATGCACCGATCGGATGACCGCTGGAGCCAGGTTCTCCGGCTCTCCGCGGGTGCGCACCACCAGCGACATCCAATAGTTAGGTAGCTGCGCCACCGGATCATAGATCATCGCCACCGGCTGGGCGGAGTTCAATCCCTCCTGCTT
>JBDTLH010000364.1:0-7631 GCA_039934875.1 Acidobacteriaceae bacterium
AGGACGCGTGACGGTGGGGCGGGTCTGCATCGATTCCGGCGCGAACGCCGATATCGTTGAAGACATCATCATCAAAGACCGCAAGCACCTCAGCGAGGATGGCTTTGTGCTGCCCATTATCGCAATCAACAAGCTGAATGGACGGGTAGAAGGGATTCCGGAAATCGTCTTTCGCGGATTCAATGTGGGAGGGCCGGACGCTTCGCAGTTCCTGGCGAGCGCGCGCTCCATCGTGCAGAAGACGATTGAAGAATCGAGCCAGGAAGAGACCAGCGATTATGGCGTGATCAAGGAGAAGATTCGTGCCGATCTAAAACGGCACATCGTGAAGAACACGGCGAAAAGGCCCTTGATTATGCCGGTGATATTGGAGATTTGAGCGTTAACGCAATTCCCCAATCGTTGTACCCTCCCAAATTGTCGTTCTGCGGACGCAGCGTTCTTTGCTGCGTCCTCAGAACCTATGCAACTTCTTCATGTCATACCGAACGATTTACGGCAGGTAATAGCGGAACGAGGTCAGCGCCATGTTCTCGACGGTGTGTGGTCCGCCGCCGACGCCCGTCCACAGTGATCGGGTCAGGTAAGAATACTGCCCACCCATTTGCAGACGTCCTTTGGGGCCGGTGTAGAACTTGTACCAGAAGCCCAGCGTGCCTTCGAGCACGTCGCGCGTGTCGTTGTTGCAACTCGCCGGACCGCCGGGCACAAAGCCATTCGCGCCGGTGGGAACGACCTCGGTGAGGCAACCTGTGTTCGAGAACTGCGGAGAGCCATAGCCGACCGGGGTCACGCTTCCCGGTGTCGCTCCGGGCCGTGTGAAGTAAGAGCGGCCGGCATATTCTCCGCCGGCATTCGCATACCAATCCCAACGAGTGGAGTGATACTCAAGCGTGCCCAGCGCCTGATAGTTCTTGAGCAGCGCATAGCTCCCATTCGGGCGAATGGTCGCATCAGGCAGGGTACTGGTGCCGTAGCGTCCTACGCCGCTGCCGCCCAGGAAGTGGAGTCCGAGATCGACATGTTTATGAAAGATCGAACCGCGCGCGTTGCCGCCGATGCCTCCCCCGGTGCGCGAATCGTTGTATGCCCCGGCGACCGAAGTGCCGGTCGCGGTGATCACCCCCGGATAGATGCGGTCGCGGAATTGGCTGACGATGCCGAAGACCTCATAATGTCCCCAGCCTGGTTCGAACGCCGCCTTGGCGATGAAGTCAGGGGCGAGATTGTAGGAATAGTTCGCGGTCGCATTGTAGAGGCCGCCTCCCGAGCCGGGCTGTCCGAGATTGAAGTTTGGCAGGTTGCCGTGCGTGGTGACCAGGGTTTGCGGGTTCTCGACGGAGGCGCCCAGGAAAACTTTCTTGCCGAAATTTCTGGTGACCCGGAAGCCATACTGCCGCGCCCAGCTAAACCCGACGTGGTATTGCGCGTCGATGGTCATGGGCAACGCTTCGCTGCGATTCTCCAGGCCGCTTTTGGTCTCGGTGACCAGGCTCCACATCTGGCCGCCGGTGAAGGTCCAGCCGCTGTCGAGCGCCGCTTGCGCAAACAGTTGGCGCTGGCGCAGCGTATAGCTGTTGCTCTCATTATTGTTGGAGGTCACGCCCGCGGAGAGGAAGTCGGCTTCGTAGTATCCGCCGATTTTGACCGAGTTGTATTTGCCCTCGGCGAGCAATGAGAGCCGCGACTGGCGTCCGCTGCCGAAAAATTCCGATTGATGGTACGCGCCCGATCCCGGAAGGTTGATGCCGTTGAACGGCGTATTAATGTCGGCGCCCAGGCCGTGCTGGCGGTAAACGGATTCGGCCGCTATGTAGCCTCCCGGAGTGATCGTGATCCCCTTAAAATGCACCGCCGCCGGACTCTCCAGCGAGCCTACGCGCTTCTGCTCTTGCTGAATCGTCGTATCGGTGGTGGTCGCTTTGGCCTTGACGCTCTCCACCTCCTGGTTGGTGGTCTGAACACTCTGCGCGACTTGGTCCGCCTTCTGGTTCGCCTGGTCGGCGCTCGATTGCGCCTGCTGCGCCGCGGTCACGGCTTGCATCCCCTGCTGCGCCTGGGTCTGGACCGCCTGCAGTTGCTGGTCGCGTTGGGCAAGCTGCTGGCGCAGACTGTCAATCTGCTGCTGCTGCGCCTGCATCGCTTGCCTGATCTGATCGAGTTGTTCCCTGATGGTCGGACCAGCGCCGGTCGGACCAGCGCCGCTGGGACGGGCGGCCTCGTGCTTCACTGCCCGTCGATGCCGTGCGGCACTATTTGTGGTGGTCTGGCTTGACGTCTGCGCCGACAACATCGCCGCAATCCCCAACGCCGGCAATAACATCAGATATCTCATGCGTACTCCTCTGAAAACCTTTAGATGGTTGCGAGTACAACCATAACTTTTCCAGATTAACGCAAGATAAATTTCCGATCATTAGATATTGCCGCTTGGCTCCTCAGCGGCGGCGGAGACTTCCGGTTCAGAGTGATCTTCGGAATCGCGAGCTTCGCCCGCCGCTTCCGCCGCTGTTTCGCTCGCTGTGGTATCGAACATGTCCGCTTGGCTCGACAGCTTTGCGAACTCTTCCATGCTGGGCAGTTCGTTCACGTCCTTCAATCCAAATCGCAACAAAAACTCTTTAGTCGTCTTGTAGAGAATCGGACGGCCGACCACCTGCTTCCGCCCAGCAGTGGTGATCAGCTTGCGGCCGAGCAGGGAAGCAAGCACTCCCGACGTGTCCACGCCGCGAATCTCGGAGATCTCCGGCGCGGTCACCGGCTGCTTATAAGCAATCACCGCCAAAGTCTCCAGAGCCGGCAGGGAGAGCTTGATCGGAGGCTTCATGCCCTGGGCAAACGAGCGTACCAAATCATGATGCTCCGGTTTGGTGGACATGCGGAATCCACCCGCAAGCTCGCGAATTTCAATCCCGCGCTCCCGCGCCTGATACTCGCCCAACAAGTCTTCTACCGCCGTCTTCACCAGCAACTTGTGCCGCTTCGCCTCTTCCCGTCGCGCCCTACTCGGCCGCAGCAGCTCACCTTCAGGAGCATCGCTGTCGTCCGCTTCAGCCGCGTCTTCCACATCAGACGGATCGCCAGTAGCATCGGCGCTGGCGCGCGGATCGGAGAGTTGCGGCAGCTCTGCTTCCGCCGCGTGCATTTCCGTGGCCTCGCCTTCCGCATCTCGCGAACCCTGCTGTTCCACCAGCAAGATATCTTCTTTCAGCAGCGTCACCAGTTGCTCGAGCGTCACCGGATCTTCGGCGGCATAAATAATGGCTTCGATTTGCGCTTTAAGGCCCATAGGAATTTAGTGGTCTATTGATAGTCGTCGCGCACCGCGATCTCCGGCGAGCCGCTGTCGAAGACGGTATCGAAGAGCTCATGCTTCTTGATAATGATATCGCCATAGACTGTGTCCTGCCGCAGCAGGACCGCCTGCAACCGCACCAGTTCGAGCAGCGCCAGAAAAGTACAGATCAGCGCATTGCGCGATTGCATCGGCGCCAGCAGCCGCTTGAGATGCACTGGCCTCTCCTCCAGCAACAGGCGGCGGCGCACGTAATCGATCATCTGCGAGACCGTCACCGCGTCTTCATTCACCTCGATAATGGGCCGCGACGCGAGCCGCTCCAGCACCTCCTGAAAGGTCCTCGCCAGGTCCACCACATCGGCGGCTATCTCGCGCTCGGCTTCTCCTTCTTGACGAAAGAGACGCAGCGCCGGATTGCTCACCACCGCCTCTTCGATCTGCTGCTTCTGCAATAACATCTGCGCCGCGGATTTGAAGCGCTCGTGTTCGATCAGCCGCTCCACCAGTTCGGCGCGCGGATCATCTCCTCCCGCTTCGCCAGTGCCCGCCGCATCGCGCGGCAGCAGCATCCGGCTCTTGATCACGATCAGCGTTGAAGCCATGAAGATGAAATCCGCCGCCACATCCACGTCCAACTGCTTCATGCGCTCGGTATAGGAGAGAAATTGCGCGGTGATTTGCGCGATGGGAATGTCATAGATGTTGATGTTCTGTTTGCGAATGAGATCGAGCAGCAGATCGAGCGGCCCATCATAGACCTCGGACACGCTCACCGAAAACGGCGAGTCCGTCGCTTCGCCCCGCAACTCAGCCATGCGCCTGCGCCTCGCCCGATGCCGCCCTTGGTTGCGCAGCCGTATATTCCCTGGACATGTTCATCGCGTCGCGCACCCCGCGCATAGTGCGCTCGGCGGCTTCGCCCGCGCGCCTGGAACCGTCTTCCAGAATCTCCCATACCAGCTTCGGCTGGCTTTCATATTCGCGCCGCCGCTCTTGAATCGGATTCAACATCGCGACCACGCCATCCGCGCACCAGCTTTTGCATTCGATACAGCCGATGCCCGCGGTCGTGCACCCCACTTCGACTTTGCGGATGGTCTCCGCGCTCGAAAAGATCTGGTGCAGCCCATACACCGGACACACCTGCGGATTACCCGGATCACTGCGCCGCACCCGCGCCGGATCAGTCACCATGGTCTTCAACTTCTGCCGTATCACCGGCTCCGGATCGGACATCAGAATAGCGTTGTTGTACGACTTCGACATCTTGCGACCGTCGGTGCCGGGAACTTTGGGCGAGGGCGTGAGCAGAGGTTGCGGCTCGGGGAAGACGGACCTATCCTGCGGCAACTCATAAAACTGATTGAAGCGTCGCGCCACCTCTCTGCTCAACTCAATATGCGGCACCTGGTCTTCCCCCACCGGCACCCACAACGGCGACTTCCCCGAAGCTGCATACAGCAAAATATCCGCGGCTTGCAATAACGGATAGCCCAGAAACCCGTAGGTCCCCAACTCCTTCTCCCGCAGGTTCTCGATCTGCTCTTTATAAGAGGGCACACGCTCCAGCCATGAAAGCGGAGTGATCATCGAGAACAGAAGGTGCAGCTCCGCGTGTTGCGGCACGTGCGATTGGATGAACAGCGTTGACCGCTTAGGATCGAGTCCGGCGGCGAGCCAATCGAGCGCCACGTCAATCGTATTCGCCTTCACCCGCGAAGTGTCGGCGTAATCCGTGGTCAGAGCGTGCCAGTCGGCGATAAAAAAAAAGCAATCGTAGTTGGCGTTTCCCTCTGTCGCTAGTGCATCCTGCAACTTGACCCAGTTGTGCAGCGCGCCCATGTAGTTGCCGAGGTGCAGCTTGCCCGTGGAGCGCATGCCGCTGATAATGCGGCCATTTGTTTTATTTTGCGAAGGTGGCATGGGACGGTTCTCCGATGGTAGCACGGGTTTCAACGGGTAAGTTGCAGCAGCATGGCATTGGAAATCCGCAGAAACGGTTCGATAATCTGCCCCAGAAAACGCCCTCCGACCACGAACAGCAATATCAATCCGATCATGCCCATCCGGTCATAGAGACGAAGCACGGGCTCGGGCAAAAAGTGCCGGATAACGTGGCTGCCATCGAGCGGCGGCACCGGAATTAAATTGAATATCCCCAGTATCACGTTGATTTCAATCGACACATAAAGCAGCAGCACGAACGGCACCAGCGCCGACCCACTCACCTGGAACTGACCATAAATCAACGAATCCAGAATCGCTTTGCCCTCGTGTGAAACCAGCGCAATCAGCACCAGCAGCACCAGCGAGATCCCCGCAAGCAGAAAATTGCTCGCAGGGCCCGCCAATGTGGTGAGAATGTCTCCCATGCGGTAGTTGCGAAAGTTGCGTCCGATTACCGGCGTCGGCTTGGCCCAGCCAAATATTCCAAATCCTGAGACCAGCGAAATCAGCGGAAAAATGATGGTCCCGAACAGCTCGATGTGGCGCACCGGATTCAGAGTTACCCGCCCCAGTTGCCGCGCGGTCGGGTCGCCGTTCATGTCGGCAACCAGCGCGTGCGCCGACTCATGCACACTGATCGAGATCAGAAACGCAATGATCTCGCAGGCATAAAAGAGAATGTGAGGGCCGTCAAGGTTCATCGCCATAATTGCTTTATTGCTTATCGCTAACTGCTTATTGCTAACTGCTTATTGCTAACTGCTTTTCGCTACGGAGCGATCGTCTTGATCTTCACCGTGCGCGCGGGAATTCCCACCGAAATGCTGTACGGCGGAATGTCTTTGGTCGCCACCCCCATTGCGCCCAGCAATCCGTGCTCGGCCACCTTCACGCCGCTCATCACCGTGGCGTGATAAGTGATGCGCGCCTTGGGGCCGATCTCCGTCTGCTCGTTGGTAATGTCCATCGGATCGTTCAGATCATGCTCATGCGAATAGACGTTGGCGTAATCCGATACCGAGCTTCCCTCGCGGATGGTGATGCCGCCGCGATCATCCAGCAGAACATATTTGTGGATGGTGCAGTTGTCTTCAATGATCAGGTTGTACCCGTAGCTGATCTCCACCCCATGAAAAATCTTGACATTGCTGCCAAGATGCTGGAGCACGTGGCTGGCGATCATGTAGCGCACGCGATAGCCCAGCCAGTGATTAAGCCCCAGCGGTGAGCGGTCATACATCATCCAGAACCAGATCAGCGGCTTGCGCACCGCATACTTAGCGGCATCCACGTCGCCGTAATATTCCGGCTCCAGGGTCGCATTGCGCGGATCGAGCGAATACACCGCCGCCTTCGCCGCCAAGCCTAGCGCCGTCGCCAGCGCCTCCCCGAAGCTCTTGCCGTAATAGATCTCCGCCAGCGCCTCGCGCACGAGCTCGCTGCGTCCGTCCACATCGGTGATGTCGGTAAACTTCTGGTCGAGCCCCGCGATCCAGCTCTCAAAGATGCTGTCGGCAGCGCCGCCGGGGAGCAGGGCACGATAAGGAAGGATCGGCATAGGCAGTTGCCTTTCAGATCAAAAAGTGTGAACTGAATACAAGTTTACAGTTTACAGTTCACGGTCCACGCTTGAGAGGGTTACAGGCGCGAACCTTGAACTGTAAACCGTCAACTGTAAACTTCTACCTCACCCCGCAGCGGCAAAGCTGTGTACCGGTTCTACCTCCGCCGAATGTTTCCAGCACCAGATTGCGATCAGCAGCGTGGGAATTACCAGCGCAATTCCGAATTCGCTGGTGAAATATTTCGTGTGTCCGCGCTCGGTGGTGATTTGATCAAAAAACGATTGGATAATCGCGTTGTGCGAAGCATGGAGCAAAGCGCAAGGCCAGACGGACTTCGACTTAAGCCGTATCCAGGCAAACAGCACCGCAATCGAGAGCACCATGGCGGAGAAACAGGCCAGTTCATAAGGCCGCGGCGTTCCCGAGCTGTAGGCGGTAAACAAGATCGCGGGCCAGTGCCACAGCGCCCAGAACGCTCCGCTGAAGAGCGCTGCGCGGCGGAAGCCCAGCCACTTCGCGAGCTCCGGAACCAGAAATCCCCGCCAGCCAATCTCTTCGCCGGTCGCGGAGATCAAGCCTGCGAGGGTTCCAACGGTGCCAATGACAACAAATGCGGAGAGCGTCACCGCGAGGCTAGACTGCCCCGGCAAATGGAAGCGCGTGGCGGCGTGATCCAAAAATGTTTGCGCGGGAACGCCGCCCAATCCGGTAATCCAAACTCCGCCATACGCGACCGTCGCGTAAGCAATCGGGATGAGCCATCCCGCCAGCAGGTACTTCGCCTTGCCCGGCTTCCATCCGATCTCGCGCAGGCTGCGCCC
>JBDTLH010000365.1:0-4603 GCA_039934875.1 Acidobacteriaceae bacterium
CGAGATTGGCCGTCCGGGGCGCATCGATGGCACACGGGAACTGATCATTCAGCGCACACCGTATATTGCCGTTTATCATGTCGATAGTGAGGTGGTGCGCATCCTGCGCGTGCTGCATGGCGCGCAGCAATGGCCCGAAGAAATCTCTTACGCCTCCGCCGGCGACAAGTTGCGATAGAGCTTCGCCATTTTTTCGAGCGAAAGCGTCTCCGCCCGCGCCGAAGCCGCAACCTTCGCCTCTTCCAGCGCATTGCGTGAGACCGCATCATCGTATTCGTTCTTCAAATTATTCAGAATCGTCTTCCGCTTCTGCCCGAAGAGCAGCTTGAGAAATCGGTCGAAGCCCAGCGCATCTACTCCCAACTCTGAGAATCGCGGGGCCATTCGCATTTCCACCACCGCCGAATGTACCCGCGGCGCGGGACTGAATGCTGCCGGGGGCAGCACGAAAAGCCTTCGCACGCTCGCGTGCATCTGCGCCGTCGCCGAGAGCAGACCATAATCACGCGATCCCGGGGCAGCCGCAAGCCGGTCCGCGACCTCTTTCTGCACCATCACAACTAGCTGCTCGAATACGCCCGACACTGATGCCGCGAACAGCTTAAGCAATATGTCGGAGGTGATGTAGTAGGGAAGATTCCCCACCACCTTGACTGGAGTGGCCGGGTCCTTGCCCCGCAGTAATGCCAGAAAGTCCACGCTGAGCACATCCGCTTCGATCAGCTCAAAGTTTTCAGCGTTGAGCAGATCGTATTTGAGCAGCGCCGACAGTTTGCGGTCATATTCGATAGCGATTAGCTTGCCCGCCCGGGCTTGCAGCAGCTTGGTAATCGCTCCCCGCCCGGGACCGATTTCTATCACAATCGCTTTGGAAACATCGCCGAGCGCCTCCACGATCTTCTTTGCGGCCGCGGGATCGCTGAGAAAATGTTGTCCGAGTTTAGGCGCGCGTGTTGGTTTCATGATCGGCTGCTAACTTAGCTTACGTTGCTGATGCAATTTCCTCAAATGATAGGAATTGGAGATCAGATGTCAGACAATTACAGCCGACAGCTAGTAGCTAGCGGCCGGCCGCAATGTACACTCATTTCGGCACTACACTCGCAGGAGATCCCGCTTTGCGCATCACCTTCGCCGCGTCGGAAGGCGTGCCGTACTCCAAAACCGGAGGCCTCGCCGACGTCGTAGGCGCGCTCCCCCGCGCGCTTACCAAACTTGGCCATCAGGCGGCAGTGTTCCTACCGCTTTACAGCGCCTCCAAGCCCAAACTGAAGCAGTGGAATGTCGCGATCGAGAGCCTGACCATTCCTTTCGCCGGACAGCATCGCTTCGTTCGCATCATCGATGGCGGACGCGACGACGCCGGGGTCCAGTTCTACTTCGTCGAATACGATCCGTTCTTCGGGCGCGAGGGTATCTACGGCTCTTCATTCGGAGATTGGGGCGATAACCTTGAGCGGTACACGCTGTTCTGCCGCGCCGTGCTCGAAGCCAGCAAGATACTCGGCGTACCGGATGTGTTTCATACACATGACTGGCCCACCGCGCTCATTCCCGTAATGCTGCGCACGCTCTATTACGAAGACCAGGCGCTCACTACCGCAGGTTCGGTCTTCACCATTCATAACATGGGATATCAGGGCAGCTTCGGCGGCGCTGCGATGGCGGAGACCCTGCTTCCGCAATGGCTCTACACCGGCGACCGGCTGGAACACTTCGGCGCGCTCAACTTGCTCAAGGGCGGCATCATCTACGGCGATTTCGTCACCGCCGTCAGCCCTACCTATATGCGCGAGATACGCACCCCCGAGTTCGGCTTCGGACTCGATGGCGTGGTCCGCGCACGCGGCGAACACGCGATTGGAATTCTCAACGGCGTGGACTATAGGGAGTGGGACCCCGCGACCGACGCTCACATCGCGCAGAACTATTCTCCGGCCCATCTTGATGGTAAGCGCGCCTGCAAGCTCGACCTGCTGCGCGAATTCGGATTGCAGCCGTATGACGGCGTTCCCCTGATCGGCATCGTCTCCCGCCTGGCTACGCAGAAAGGCTTCGACCTGATCGCCGGAGCGGCCCGGCAACTGGCGCAGGAGAAGGTCCAGATGGTGGTGCTGGGCTCCGGCGAGCGTCAGTTCGAAGACCTCTTCCGTGCCATGGCATCCCGCCATCCCGAACGCTTTGCCGTGCGCATCGCTTATGACAATGCGCTCGCCCACAAGATCGAAGCCGGATCCGATATCTTCCTCATGCCTTCGCGCTACGAACCTTGCGGGCTCAATCAGATTTATTCGCTGAAATATGGAACTCCGCCCATCGTGCGCTCGACCGGTGGCCTCGAAGACACGGTGGAGAACTGGGACCCCGCCACAAACTCGGGCAGCGGCTTCAAGTTCTCCGAGTACACGCCCTATGCTTTGCTCGAAACCGTGCGTTGGGCGCTCAGGACCTACAAGTTTCCCGATTCATGGCGGCAGCTCATGCGCAACGGTATGGCGCGCGACTTCAGTTGGGAGCGCTCCGCCGAACAGTATGACCGCGTCTATCAGCGGGTGAGGGAACAGCGGCGGTATTGGACGGGAAGGTAGATGACCGCGCAGCTAGTGGCCAGCCGCCATAATCCTGCAGCTTCCTTTATAATGAAACTTCACCTTCTATCTTTATCCGAACCGGAGCACTCCACCCATGATTCGTTTTTTCCAGCAGCAGAATAGTACTTTGAAGATTCTGCTGACCGTTATTATCGGCGCATTCATTCTGATCCTGGTCGTCACCCTCGTCCCCGGCATGGGCATGGCGGATTGGACCGGCGGCGGCGCCAAAGCCGGCGTCCTCGCCACCGTAGATGGCCGCCCCATCGCTACTGTTGACGTGCAGCGCGCCGCCGATATGGCCATGCGCCAGAACAAGATCCCCGAGCAATACAAGGCGATGGTCATGCCCCGCGTCATCGACCAGCTGGTCACGGAAAACGCCCTGCTTGATCGCGCCAATCGCATCGGTTTGCAGGTCACCGATCAGGAGTTGCAGGCCGAGCTCCGTACTGGTCCATTGGGTCAGGCGCTCTTCCCCAATGGCCAATATATCGGCGACGAGAAGTATATGGATTTCGTCGATAGCAGGTTCCGCCTGAGCGTTGAGCGCTTCCAGGAGTTGCTCAAGGAACAATTATTGATGGAAAAATTGCAAGCCGTGGTCAGCGGTCCCGCGACCGTCTCCGACGCCGAAGTGCAACAGGCGTACGCCAAGCAGAACGAAAAGGTGAAGTTCGCCTATGCGTTCTTCTCCACCCCGGAGTTGGAGAAGACCATCAAGCCGACCGATTCCGAATTGCGCGCCTTCTATAACCAGAACAAGGCGCAGTACGTCAACTCCATACCGGAAAAGCGCAAGCTCAAGTTTGCGGTCATCGATCCCGCCAAGGCCTCTGCGGATATTTCCGTGACGCCACAAGAGGTGCAGAGCTACTACGACTCCCACAAACAGCAATTTCAGATTCCGGAGCGCGTGAAAGTCTCGCACATCCTGATCTCTCCCAAGCCGGGCCCGGACGGCAAGCCGAACGATGCCGCAGCCAAGGCCAAAGCGGACGATATTCTGAAACAGATCAAGGCAGGCGGCAACTTTGCCGAGCTTGCGGAAAAGAATTCTGACGACCCCGGGAGCGCCAAGCAGGGCGGATCGCTCGGCTTCATTACCAAGGGCATGACCGTACCTGAATTCGAGAAGGCTGCCTTCGCTTTGAATCCAGGGCAGGTCAGCGATGTCGTCCATTCGAGCTTTGGCTATCACATCATCAGGTCTGATGGGAAAGAGCCCGCTCATGCGCAGAGCTTCGATGAAGTCAAAGCTCAGATCGAGCCCATGCTGCTCAAGCAAAAGCGCGCTCAGGCGGCCAGCAGTTATGTTGACAAAATTCAGGCGGACGTAAAGTCCGAGGGCTTCGACAAGGCTGCCGCCAAGTTCGGCCTCAATGTGCAGAGCACCGACCCTATCTCCGCGACCGATACGATTCCCGCAATCGGTGCATCGCCGGAGTTCATGCAGGCCGCATTCTCAGCCGAAAAAAATACCGCCGAAGTAGCCCGCACCGCGCAGGGATATGCTATCGTCGAGGCGCTTGACATCAAGCCGCCCGCCACCCCGAGCTTCGAGGAGGCGAAGTCCCGCGTGGAGCAGGAGTTCAAATCACAGAAGGCCAGCCAGTTGCTGCAACAGAAGTCGCAGGAGCTCGCTGATCGAGCAAAAGCGGACAAGAACCTGCAACAGGCGGCGAAGCAGACTGGAGCAACCTACAAGACCAGTGACTTCGTGGGAGCTTCGGACCAAGTTCCGGATATTGGCGCCATGAGCGGTCCCGCGGGCGCTGTCTTCACCCTGGCTGCCGGTCAGGTGAGCGCTCCGGCTTCTACCGGCAATCTTGCCTTCGTGATGCAATTGACGGACAAGAAGTCTCCCTCGGCTGAGGATTTCGCCAAGGCCAAGAACCAGATTCGCGCCGGCCTGCTGGGTCAGAAACGTAATCAGAGCTTCGCCCTCTTCGCTGCGGAAGTTCGCGCCAAGCTCGAAAAGGACGGCAAAATCAAATTCAACAAGGATGAGC
>JBDTLH010000366.1:0-9480 GCA_039934875.1 Acidobacteriaceae bacterium
TCCACAATACTTGCATGAGAATTGGCGAGCTGGCGGAGCGGGCTGATGTCAATGTCCAGACGTTGCGGTTTTACGAGCGTGAAGGAATACTGCGCGTGCCCATGCGCAACGCCTCCGGATACCGGAGCTACGAACAGAGCGATCTGGAGCGGGTGGAGTTCATTCATGTCTGCCAGCGTCTGGGTTTCACGCTCCGGGAAATACGGCGGTTGGTGGACTTGCATGAGATTCTCACGTCGCCGCCCGGGACGACTCCGGCAAGGCCGGCAGCGGTCAAGGAGCTGGTGGAACTGGGCACGGCACGGATCGCAGTCATTGACGGAAAGATCAAGGAATTGCTCGCGGTGCGCGCCGGTTTAGCTTCAATGGTGAACACGCTCACGGCCACCTCTGCTGTGTGTCCCGTCCCGCGGTAACGCCCTTCGCTCACAAATATTTACAACAAAACGCTTGACCCTGTACCAAGGTATAGCCCCCAGACTAGGCTTCGTGGGCCCAGGCGGGCGCGAGAGCCGCGCAGCGTTTGGGGCCTGCCGGTAGACCGGCGATGGCCTTGCGGGCCGGGCCATCGCGGTGACGCGCAGCAATTCTCCAGGCCAGGCAGCGAAAGGCGATCTCATGAAAAGAATGTTTGCAACGCTCCTCGTGCTGGCCGGGTCAGTGGCCGCGCTTG
This sequence comes from Acidobacteriaceae bacterium, assembly GCA_039934875.1. Classification (GTDB taxonomy): domain Bacteria; phylum Acidobacteriota; class Terriglobia; order Terriglobales; family Acidobacteriaceae; genus JBDTLH01. The sequence continues at coordinate 674 of JBDTLH010000366.1, forward strand.
TAGCAACCGCGCCCCCCGACTTCTCGGGTAAATGGACCTTCGACCCTGGTCAGAGCAAAAACGTGGGCATGATGGCGCAAGGCAAGATCACGACGGTCATCCATCAATCGAAGAGCCAGTTCGATATCGCGGACAGCTCCGTCTTCGGCGGCCAGGCGATGGAGCAGCACACCGTCTATGACCTCGATGGCAAAGCCGTGAGCAACACCTCCATGATGGCGGGGCAGGCGACCACCCACAGCCATTGGGAGAAAAACCGGCTGGTGAGCGAATGGGAGAGCCCGGGCGCGATTGCGGGCAGCACGGTCAAGCGCATTGAGACGCGTTACCTCTCTCCGGATGGCAAGACCATGTATGTGGAGTCCGGGCGGCCAGGCAAGCAAACCATCGTCATGGTATTCACCAAGAGCAGCTAGCAGCTAATGATGGCGACGACAACCATAGCGCCGGCGGTGGAAGGAGAGGGGCCGAAGCGGTCACGCAAGCGGCGCGTCTCCTGGCTGTTGGCGGTTTGCATAATTGCCTCCGCCGCCTATGCCGGATGGTGGAGCGTTCGGCAACGGCAACAACGGGCCTCGGCCGCAGCCAGGCTGGAGACGGCCCGCTGGACCACGCCGGAGCTGCGCAACCTGGAGACCAACGTAAGCGCAACCGGCATCGTCAGGCTGAAGACCGGAGCGGAGGTCAGAGTGGGCGCGCAATTGTCGGGCATTGTGCGCCGACTTAACGTCACCGTGGGATCGAAGGTGGCGAAAGGCGATGTTATCGCGGAGGTTGATTCGCGTCCGGTCAGGGCGCGAATCGGGCAGGCGGAGAGCCAGTTGGCGCAGTCGGAAGCAGCGCTGGCAAAATCGCAGACCGACTACTCGCGCACAGAGAAGCTGTTCGCTGCTGGACTTGTGGCCGCGCAGCAGATGGATGACGCCCGGGCGGCGCGAGAGGCGGCGCGGGCCGCGGTAACTGCCGCGCAGAGCAATCTGCAGGCGGCAAAAGTTGACCTGGCTTATGTTGAAATCCGCGCTCCGATCAGCGGCACCATCGCCTCCATTTCAACCCAGCAGGGGGAGACGGTGGCCGCCTCGTTCGCCACTCCTACGTTTGTGACCATCATTCAAAGCTCGGCGCTCGAAGTGGTGGCTATGGTGGATGAGGCGGACATCGGCAATGTCCGTCCCGGCCAGAGGGCGAGCTTCACCGCGGAGACCTTTCCCGACCATGAGTTTTCTGGTACGGTGACGCGCATCGCTCCGGTGGCGAGCATCATCTCCGGAGTAGTCAATTATCAGGTGGCCATCTCCATCGCGCGCGATATAGCCATGCTCAAGCCGGACATGACCACCAACGTGAGCATCCGCACCGCCGAGCATCGCGCGCTGCTGGTGCCGGTGAAGAGCGTTCACAGAGAGGGCGGTGAGGTCTTCGTCTGGCTGCGCTCCTCCACAGGCGCCGAGATCAAGCGGGTGGTCGCCACCGGAGCGCGCTCCGGAGATGCGGTCGAGATTACGCGAGGACTTGGCGCGGAGGAAAAGGTAATCGTACGGGAAGAGACCGGCAAACCATGATTCATATCGAAAACATATCCAAAACCTATTCACGCAATGGACTTCCAGTGACCGCGCTGCGCCATGCGACGTTCGATATCGCGAGCGGAGATTTCATCGTGATACGCGGCGCTTCGGGATCGGGCAAATCCACGTTGCTGAACATCCTGGGCTGTCTCGATGTGCCCACCACCGGGACCTATCAGCTCGACGGGGCGGACGTCTCGCGCAAGAGCGATGCCGAGCTCTCGCGTATCCGCTCCCGCAAGATAGGCTTTGTCTTCCAGTCGTTTAACCTGTTGCCCCGCACCACGGCGATCGAAAATGTGGAGCTGCCGATGATCTACGCCGACCGGGCAGTCAGCCGGCAACGGGCCGCGGCCGCACTGGCGCGGGTAGGACTCAGCCATCGCGAGCGCCACTTCGCCACCGAGTTATCAGGCGGGGAGCAGCAACGGGTCGCCATCGCTCGCGCGCTCATCAACGATCCCGCGCTGGTGCTTGCCGATGAGCCCACCGGCAACCTTGATCTCGCCTCCGGTTCAGAGGTCATGCGCATCCTGCGCGAACTCAATGAGGAAGGGCGCACCATCGTTCTCGTCTCCCATGACGACGCCGTGGCCGCGCATGCCCGGCGGGCGTTGACGATTCGCGATGGCGCGCTTGAAGCGCAGGGGGCGGGGCAATGAACCTGCTGGCGCTGTTTCGTTCCATCCTGCGGACGCTCCTGCGCGACCGCTTGCGCGCGCTGCTGATGATGGCGGGGGTGGTGATTGGCATCGCATCCATCACCATCCTGGCCTCGGTGGGAGAGAGCTCGCGGCGCGACACCATGAAGCGCTTCAAGAACATGCTGGGGACCTTCGATACCATCATCATCCGGCCTGGTTCGGGCAAAAACCGCGGTATGGTATCGCTGACCAATGTGGAACCGACGCTCAAGTTCGACGACGCCGCAGCCCTGGTTGCCGAGGTGCCGGAGGTGCGACGGGTCGCACAACTGCAAAATGCTTTCGATATTGACGTTAAATATCGCGACCGCAATGGGACCCCCGCGGTCTTCGGCGTCTCACCCAATTGGCCGGAGCTGCGCAATGACACAGTGGCGGAAGGAGCGTTCTTTTCCGACGAGGACGCGCGTTCGCTCTCTCGCGTGGCTGTTCTCGGGGAGGACGCGCGCAAGCAGCTCTTTCCCGATGAAGACCCCATCGGAAAAGTCATCCATATTGGAGACGTTCCCTTCGTGGTGCGTGGCGTGATGGTCGCGCATGGAGCGGGGCCAGCGGGCGCAAGCCTCGACGATCTCATCTACATCCCGGTGACCACCGCATCCAGGCGTTTATTTAACCGCGACTTTCTGACCATGCTGATTGCGCAACTGAAAGATCCGGAGCAGGGGCAAGTTGCCATCGACCACATTCAAGTCATTCTGCGCGCGCGGCACCATATCGCGGCCGGCGCGTTCGATGACTTCACCGTTACCAACCCTCGCGCGGTGATGGCGCAGGTCAATACTCTTGGCTCCACGCTCAATCGGCTGCTGCGCATTACGGCCGCGCTGGCGACCCTTATTGGAGGCATCGTGATCATGAGCGTGACCCTCATCGGGGTCTCCGAGCGCCGCAAAGAGATTGGCATTCGCAGGGCGGTGGGCGCGGGCCGGACGGCGGTCCTGGCGCAGTTTCTTTTCGAAGCCGTCTGCCTGTCGTTTGCCGGCGGGATTCTGGGTATTCTGCTGGGCATTGCGGGCACGCAGATCGTCTCGCGGGTGCAGCGCCTGCCGTTCGTGCTGGAGCAGCGGGCGCTGGTGTACTCCGCCCTGCTTTCCATAGCGCTGGGAGTAGTCTTCGGTATTTATCCCGCGTGGCGGGCCGCCGCCACCAATCCCATTGATGTATTGCGAGACTAGCCAAAGTGGCCGGGCATGGGGCTCTCTTCGCCGGCGCGCAGCGTACCTGGCAGTTGCTGCGGCTCTCGATCCGCAATTTCCGGCGCTTCCGCCTGCAGATGGCGCTCATTCTGGCGGCCACTATTACCGGCACCTCCGGAGTCATGCTTTCGACCGGCTATGCCGCGGGAGGACGACAGAAGATACTCGATCAGTTCACCCGGCTGGGCGCGAATGTCATCATCATCACCCCGCAACAAAGCAGGTCCGTCGGGGGCCGCGCCCGCACGGGAAGTCTGGTAACGACTCTCAAGTCGGCGGACTATAACATCATTCGCCAGGCGGTCAACGGCATTGCCGCCTCCTCCGCGACGGTGGGGACAACGCTGCGCATACGCGCGGGCGATCTGACCAAAAACACCTTCATCGTGGGTTGCGAGCCGGATTATTTCGTTATCCAGCATTGGCGGGCGGTCGAGGGCGCCAGCTTCGATGAGGGGGCGGAACGCCGGCAGGCGCGCGTCGCCATGCTGGGCGCGACAGCAGCGCGCGATCTCTTCGGTGATGGCGATCCAACCGGAGAGCGCATCTCCATCAATCGGGTGCCGTTCACCGTTATCGGCGTGCTCGCGGAGCGTGGCCAGGGCCTCGACGCCACCAACCAGGACGATCAGGTCTATGTCCCGCTTTCGGCTGCCATGCGCCGCTTGATGAACGTGGATTTCTACAACTCGATCGTGGTCGAGATCGCCGCATCCTCGCAGATGGACGCCGCCGCGACACAACTGACGGCGCTGCTCGAACTGCGTCATAGGCGTCTCACGCAGGGCGCGCCGGATTTTCAAGTGCAGAGCCGCAAGGCCCTGATTGACGCGCAGTTTGCGTCTTTTGCCCGGCTCACCTTTCTGCTGCGGTGGATTGCGCTGAGCGCATTGGAGGTCTCTTCGCTGGGCCTCTTCGCGGTCACCTGGATAGGAGCGAAAAACCGCTCCCGGGAGATCGGCATGAGGCGCGCCATCGGGGCCACGCGCAGAGACATCCTGCTGCAATTCTTCACCGAAGGCATGGCGGGAGGACTGCTCGGCGTCGTCCTGGGGAGCGTGCTTGGCAATATCGCCCTGCGCATGATTGACGCGCGGACGCATCAGCCATTCGTCTTTTCGCTCGAGGCCGCCCTCGCCGAGGCGCTGCTGCTGGTTCTTCTCTATGCGCTTTTTACCCTCGGCGCGAGCCTGCGGTCCATTCGGGTGCAGCCTTTAGTCGCCCTGAGAGCGGAATGACGCGCTTGCGGTCGGCCCGTCAGGAACGCGTGCTAACCACCGGCTTAGAGCAGCGACTACCGCATGGGCAAACTCGCTGGTCCCCGCCGTGCCGCCTACGCCTATCCACTATTACTCGTACAGCCACGAGATCTACGGACCTCTACGGCGATCAATGGCGATTCGAGAGCATAAGACTGAAATGCCCTTGCTGCTCGCTAAGCCGGGGTGCATACTCGTATTCCGGAGCGAACGATGCACGCTCTATACCACGACCTTCGCTATGCGCTCCGCAAACTGGCGAAGTCACCCGGGTTCACCTTCGTCTGCGTGCTCACCATCGCGCTCGGTATCGGAGCCAACACCGGCATCTTCAGCGTGATGAATGCGGTGCTGCTGCGCTCACTGCCCGTCCCCGACCCGCAGCAGTTGGTGTATCTGCACCTCGACAATCAGCCGCTCGGAGCATCGCAAACCGGCTTTGGCAAGACCTCGCTTTCTCTAGCCATGTATGAGGAGATGCGCGCCCACCATCAGGTCTTCTCCGACGTGATGGCGTTCGCGCCTCTTGCCTTTAACAAGGTGGCAATTCGCATCGGCGGCAACCCGGAACAGGCGAATGGCGAGATGGTCAGCGGCAACTTCTTCTCCGGTCTCGGCGTGCAACTCCCGCTGGGGCGCGGCTTCACCGCCGAAGACGAGAAGGAGCACAGCTCCGTCACCGTCCTCAATTATGCATTCTGGAATCGTCGCTTCGCCCGCGACCCCCAAGTCATCGGCACGACCCTCTATGTCAAAGGCGTTCCGTTCACCGTTGTCGGAGTCGCTGCCCGGGGCTTTCAAGGCGCAGATCCCCAAACCGCCATGGACTTCTGGGTCCCCTTGCAAAACAACCCGGAACTCGGTCCCTGGGGAATGCCCTCCACCGACAGCACGCTCTACGGGACGCCCAACTGGTACGTGCTCATTTTGATGGGCCGCTTGCAGTCGGGAGTGACCCAGCAACAGGCGATCGCCCAACTCACGCCTGCCTTCCAGCGCGCCGCCTACTTGGGAATCAAAGAAATAGACCCCAAAGAGCCGAAGCCAATCCTCTCCTTCTCCTCCGCTCGCGGAATAGACAATTTACGCGATACATATGAACAGCCGCTTCACCTGCTAATGGGGATGGTCGGACTGGTGCTGCTGATCGCCTGCTCCAACGTCGCGCTCCTGCTGCTCTCGCGCAACGCCCGCCGCCGCCGCGAATTTGGATTGCGCATGGCCCTTGGCGCCCGCCGCAGCACTCTCTTCCGCCAACTGCTCACCGAAAGCCTGCTGCTGGTCGGCACAGGCGCATTCTTAGGATGGCTATTCGCCCTCTTCGCGACCCAGGCGCTCGCATCCTGGTCGGGGCTCGATATCCTGATCTCGCCTGATCGCAATGTGCTGCTCTTTACCGTGGCAATCGCGGTGCTCACCGCTCTGGTCTTCGGTATTGTGCCCCTGCGCACCGCCGTTAGCGTGCCGATTAGCACCGCAATGAAGACTTCAGCCGCCACCTCCAACACCGACCGCAGTCGCTTCCTGGGGCGCAAACTCGTTGTCGCCCTGCAAACTTCTCTCTGTCTGGTGCTGCTGGTCGCGGCGGGCCTGCTCTTCCGCACACTGCATAATCTTGAAGCCAGCAACCTGGGCATACGCACCGACGGCCTGCTCGTCTTTGGCATCACCCCGCAGAATCTAAAGTCCGATGCCGAAGCCGTCCGCTTCCATACCGCTATGCTTGATCGCTTGCGCAATTTACCCGGCGCCGAGTCCGCGACCGTAATGCAAATCCGGTTCGGAGTCCGCGGCAGCAACAACGGCGGTGTATTGGTAGACGGACAAAATCCGCTGCCAAATCAGAGCTACGCTCCTGTGAGGAAGGACCCGGTCGGTCCCCACTTCCTGCATGTCCTCGGCATCCCTTTGCTGCTGGGGCGGGACATAGCCGACTCGGACACCGCCTCTTCGCCCAAGATCGCCATCGTGAACCAGACCTTCGTGGACCGGTATCTGCACGGGGCCACTGCTCTCGGACATCACATATCAGAGCTGGGAGAAACCACCCAATACACCATCGTTGGCGTGGCGAAGAACTTCCACTATACCGGAATCCGCGAAGCCGACCGCCCCATGGCATTCTTCCCCTTCACGCAAGTGACTGGCATATCGGAGATGCAATACGAATTGCACACCAGCGGCGATCCTGAGTCCTTGCTGCCTCAGGTGGCGCACCTGGTCCGGGACATCGATCCCAACCTGCCGCTCGAAGAACCAATAACGCAGCGCGCGCAGTTCGACGAATCGATCTCACGGGAGCGGCTTGTTGCCAATCTCTCCAGCTTCTTCGGATTGCTCGCCGCGCTGCTCGTCGCCGTAGGTCTCTACGGTATGCTCGCCTACAACGTCGGCAGCCGCACTGCGGAGATCGGAGTGCGCATGGCCTTGGGAGCACAGCGCAAAGAGCTGCTCTGGATGGTATTGCGCGAGAGCCTGCTGCTCGCCGTCGTCGGACTCGCGGTCGGCATCCCCGCCTCTTTCCTGCTGGCACGCGCGCTCAAATCCATGCTCTACGGCCTGCCTCCCACTGATCCGGTCACCTTCGCGATTGCGCTCGCGGGAATCATCATCATCATCCTTGCCGCGAGCTATCTCCCCGGCCGCCGCGCCGCCTCCGTCGATCCCATTCAGGCCCTGCGCACCGAATAAACCCAGCCCAGAGCCGTTAGAATCGTTCTGTGACCGGGAACCCGCACTGCCACTCCGCAGACAACGACCGCACCAGGGCCAGCGACATCATCATAGTTGGCGCCGGAGTCATCGGCCTCTCCCTCTCCCTCGAACTCGCTCTGCGCGATCCCGCCCTGGCGCTCACGGTGCTCGAGCGCGGCGAACCCGGACGCGAGGCCTCCTGGGCAGCCGCGGGCATGATCTCCCCCGACGACCCGGCAAACCACATGCCAACATCCCCGCTGTTCAAGGAGCTTGCACGTTACAGCGCCCGTCTCTATCCCGACTTCGTCCGCCAGATCGAGCATCTGTCGGGCCAAGCGACCGACTACTCCGCTGAGGGGGCGCTCTACGTCAGCGAACACCCGCTTGCCGGGATCGCGGAACTCACCTCCTCCGAACTGGTATGCCTCGATCCCGCGCTCGCCGCCACCTTCGGACACATATACCACCTCCGGGAAGCCAGCGTGGATCCGCGCGCACTGGTCTCCGCGCTGCTGACCGCCTGCCGCAAACAAAACGTCGCGATCCACCACGAACACGAGGTCCTCCAGATACTCATCGCGCACGGATCCGTCACCGGGGTCCGAACCCGAGCCGGCGAATTCCGTGCTCCCGTGGTAATCAACTGCGCCGGTGCCTGGGCGAACTCGCTGAGCAGCGGTCCCTCTATTCCGGTTGTGCCGGCGAAAGGACAGATGCTCGCCGTGCTCCCCGCCGCGACGCCCCTGATTACGCACACCATTCGCTCCGAGCTAATTTACTTTCTGCCCCGCGCGGACGGACACATCGTTATCGGCGCGACCGTCGAAGACGCGGGATACGACAAGCGCGTCCAGTCAGAGGTCATCCAACGCCTGCTCCAACTCGCCGCCAATCTCGTGCCCGCCCTGGGGCAGGCCCGTATCACCGACAATTGGGCAGGTCTGCGCCCCGACACTCCCGATCATCTCCCGCTGCTCGGCTGTATGGAAGGCGCAACAGGTTATTTCCTCTCCACCGGCCACTATCGCAACGGGATTCTGCTCGCCCCAGCCAGCGCGAAGTTGATGGCGCAACTCATCCTGAAAGAAAAACCAGAGGTCGATTTGCGCCCCTTCTCTCCCGCCCGCTTCGCCTGAATTCATCTATACTAAGCACTCTAAATCAGGAGTTTCCGCCAATGCCTGCCTCCTCTTCCGCAATCCAATTCGCCCAGAATAAAGACAATCAAGCGCGTTTCGTCGGGGAGCTCAAGGACCTGTTGCGCATCCCCAGCGTGAGCACGCTGCCCCAACATAAGGATGACGTTCGCCGCGCCGCACAATTCGTGGCCGACGAACTTAAGCGCATCGGCATGGAAAACGTGGAGCTCATTACCGTCGG
>JBDTLH010000367.1:0-14414 GCA_039934875.1 Acidobacteriaceae bacterium
CTCATTGTTAGCCTCAGAATTGATGTGTAACTGGCGGCTGGTAGCTGGCGGCTTCTCAAAAACTTCGCACATAATTCCTTCCCGGCAACTGGCGAATGGTGCCTACCAGCTCCAGTTCGAAGAGCACGGCGAAGACCTCCGAAGGGGACATATGCTGCTCTACTTTTTCAATGAGCTCGTCGATCTGGATGGCTTCATCCGGCCGGATCACAGTGAGCAGGCGCTTTTCCAGAGGAGAGAATTGCTGCCGTCCGCGAGGGGTGGCCTCAAATAGGGATGCGGGTTGCCCCGGATTCGATTCATCTTCGTCCTGTCGCCGGGCCTCGCGCCGGTCCTCGACTGCGAGCCGGACGTCGGTGGGCAGGTCTTCCCAAACGTCCTCCCAGGTAGCCGTCAGCTTTGCCCCCTGTTTGATCAAGGTGTTGGGTCCCCAGGCTTGTTTATTGGTGACGTTGCCGGGGACGGCAAAGACCTCGCGGTTCTGTTCGAGGGCGCAGCGGGCGGTGATGCGGGTGCCGCTATATTCCGCGCCTTCGATGACCAGCACGCCGACGGAAAGCCCGCTGATGAGGCGGTTGCGAATGGGGAAGTTTTGCGGGGCGGCAAAAGTACCCACTGCGAATTCGGTGAGGATGGCCCCGCCGCCAGCCACAATCTCATCCGAAAGCTTTTTGTTTTCCTTAGGGTAGGGCACATCGATGCCGGTTCCCCATACCGCGATGGTGTTGCCCCGCGCGGCGAGCGCGCCCTTGTGGGCCAGGGTGTCCACGCCACGGGCCATGCCGCTGAGGATGCCGAGCCCCTGGGCGGCAAGGTCCTGGGAGAGGCGACCCGCCATGCCCATCCCATAGGGGGTGGGGTGGCGGGTGCCTACCACGGCAATCGCAGGCTGGGTGAGGACCGTCGCGTCTCCGCGAACATAGAGCACGATCGGCGGGTCATAGATTTCGTTGAGCCGTTGCGGCCAGAGATCGTCGTCGGGGGTGAGAATGCGGGCACCCACGCTCGCCGCTTTGCCGAACTCCTCCTCGGCAGCCGCCGCGGACTTGCCGTCGAAGAGCGCCTGCGCCGAGCTCGCCTGCAAGCCAGAGGCCTCCAGCTCGGTAAGCGACGCGTGGAAGATGCGTTCCAGGTTGTGATCGAAATAGGTAAGCAACTTGCGCACGCGGGTGGGACCGATGCCGCTGGTCATGGACAACGCCAGCCAGAGCAGGCGGGCATTATCCTTCGCTGCCATAGTGGTCATAGAAGACTCCGAATGACCACGCCGGCGGCTGCGTGGAGGTAAGTTGACCCAACAGTAACCCATATGCGGGCTTGCTACAATCCGAAAGTGAGTACATCGGTTGCTTCCGGACGCCTGCGCGTCTCCGCTATCAGCTATTTGAATACCGTCCCCCTGATGTATGACTTCACCCACCCGCCAATGCGGGAGCAGCTTAAAGAGCGGTTCGATGTGCATTTCACGCTGCCCTCGGTGTGCGCCGGGGAGCTTGCCGAGGACACGGCGGATATTGGAATCATCCCTGTAGCCGCCTATACGTCGGTCCCGGAGCTGCATATCATTCCGGGGGTCGCCATTGCGGCGAAGCATCCGGTGCGCTCGATTTTGCTGGTGAGCAAAAAGCCGTTGCCGGAGGTGAGGTCGGTTGCGGCGGACAGTTCTTCGCGGACCTCGGTGGCGCTTTTGAAGGTGCTGTTTGAGCGCAAATTTGGCGGTCGTCCCGAGTACGTTGCTGAAGCGCCAGAGCTTGCGTCCATGCTTGCACGGCATGATGCTGCGTTATTGATTGGCGATCCGGCGTTGCGGGTGGATGTGGGCAATTCGGCCTACTCGTGCGTGGATCTGGCAGAGGAGTGGCAGAAGATGACCGGACTCCCGTTTGTTTTCGCGTTCTGGGCGGTACGCGAGGATGCGCTTCGGCTGGCGCGTGATTTTGACGTGAATGCAGTGTTTCAAGGCTCCCGCGACCGGGGATTGGCGAATTTGGAGGAGTTGGCGGCGGAGAATGCGGAAAGATATTGCGTTCCCGGCGAGGTGGCGCAGCGGTATCTCAGCTATCACCTCGATTACGCGCTCGATCCGGCAAATCTGGATGGGCTGAGGCTTTTTTACCGGTATGCGGCGGAGTGCGGGGCGCTGGCGGTGGGGCCGGAGCTGCGGTTGGTGTGAGAGAGGCTTAAGGGTCACGGGTCACGGGCTAGGGGTCTCCTCCGGGCCTGAAGGCCGTAGCGAAAGACGGACGGATTGTTCCCTACCCTTGAAGTGGAAGGCTCCTCGGGTTAGCTCGTGACCCGTGACTCGTGACTGCGTCTCCTCGGGTTAGCTCGTGACCCGTGGCTCGTGGGCGTCTCATCCTTGAATAATGGAACTCTGATCGCTGCAGCGGTGTCTATATCAAGGGAGAGAGATTCCGGCTTGTACGAGATGCGCCCTATTCCCGATTGTGAGAAAATGCTATGAAGTTCATGGCAGGAGCGAACACGGTGGGCAATTTCGCGGGGACGATGGCTGCGCCCCGGCAGCGGGAAGACGAGATCGCAATCGTCGCCGAGTTAAAATCGGGCAGCGAAGCAGCTTACGAATGGTTGATTGCGCATTATCATCAGCCGATCTATTCGCTGGTATATCGCATGTTGAATGACGCTGCGGACGCATCGGATACCACGCAAGAGGTCTTTCTCAAGGTGTTTCGCGGCATTCATCGTTTTCATGGCGATTCCAGCCTGAAGACCTGGCTGTACCGCATTGCGCTGCATGAGGCCTCCAACCACAAGCGGTGGTGGTCGCGCCACAAGGGCCACGAAACCAGCATGGAGTGTGGTCCCTGCGTGGAAGATGCCGGGAGCGGGAGGGCGGGTGTATTCGCGCTCAAAGACTCGCTGGTGGACCGGTCAGCCTCTCCCTTCGAGGATGCGGCGCACGAAGAGGTGCGCTCGAAGATAGAGCAGGAGCTGAATCGGGTAGCGGAACCATACAAGACGGTGGTGGTGCTGCGCGATATTGAAGACCTCTCTTACGAAGAGATTGCCGAGGTGCTGGAGATTTCGCTGGGCACGGTGAAGTCGCGCCTGGTACGGGGCCGCGAAGCGTTGCGCAAGCGGCTGGAAGTATACGTTGTCAACGCCGCCAATGAACTGGGAGTGAAGGCCCCCTCACCCGCCCCGGAGCGCCGCCGCTCGGGTGCGAAAGCGATGGCAAGATCATGAACTGCGGCGAAGCGAAAAATCTATTTACGGCTTATATTGACGGTTTGCTGACCGGCGCTCAGTCGCAATCGATTGGCAGGCACCTCGCGAGCTGCTGTGAGTGCAACAGCCATTTCAGTTCGTTGCGCACTGCGCACTCGCTGGTGGCTTCGATCGGGCGCAAGCAGCCTCCGGCAGAGCTGGCGGCGCGGCTGCGGATTGCGCTGGCACGGGAGCGCATGCGGCAGCACCAGCCGCTGGCCGCGAAGATCAGCTCCGCCTGGAACCCCGCGCTGCATCGCTTCGAGGAGATGCTGGCGAGCTTTATGATACCCGCCACCGCCGGGTTCTTCAGCGCGGTACTCTGTTTCGGAGTCATGATTGGCGTCTTTGCGTTGCCCTCGCAACTCTCCGCCGCCAATGACATCCCCAGCGGGCTGTTCGTCCCGGCGCGGCTCTCGTCAACCCCATTTTCGGTGATGGACGATTATGCGTCGGAAGCTCCGGTGATGGTGGAGGCGTATGTGGATGCTGACGGGCGAGTGCAGGATTACCGCATCATTTCTGACGAGCCCGCGTCAGAGATCGTCAAATTGCGCCCGCAACTCGATAACGCGTTGATTTTTGCGCAGTTTGCTCCGGCGACGGCTTTTGGCAAGCCTGCGCCCAGCCGGGTGGTGATCTCGTTTTCACGGGTGAATGTACACGCCTGAGTTATGCGCTGAGAGCTCTGATTAAAGGCAACCAGTACCGCAGCGGCTAAAGCCGCCCCTAGTCTTTTCAGTGACTTATTCCCCGGCTGAAGCCGGGGGTCTACCCAAACCATTCAAAGCGCAGTTTCGGCGGCCTCTATGGAGATCGAACTAGCTTACGGCGACCTCCAGTTGGAGATCGAACTTGTTTGTAATGCATTATTGCATTACAATATTGGCAGCAGGAGGGCGTCATGACTACTTTGAGCGTCACCGTACGCGGGCAGGTCACGTTCCGCAAGGACGTGCTGCAACATCTCGGCATCCGGCCGGGGGAGAAGATCGAAGCGGATAAGTTGCCCGACGGACGAATAATGCTCAAGGCGGCACGTCCCGCTGGGACGATAGATGGCTTCCTGGGCTTGCTGGCCGGAAAGACGGCGGGCAGGAAGATTGCAACTATCGACGAGATCAACGACGCAGCAGCGGCGGGCTGGGCTGAGTCTGGGCGGGAATGAAGATCACCGTCGATACCAACATTCTGGTACGTGCCGTGGTGCGCGACCACGAAAAACAGGCGCAAGCCGCCGCCAAGCTTCTGAAAGACGCCGAGGTCATTGCCGTTTCTCTGCCTTGCCTCTGCGAATTCGTCTGGGTGTTGCGCCGGGGTTACGGCTTCGGGGAGCAGGATATTTCCGCGGCGATACATGCGTTGCTGGACGCCGGCAATGTTGCCGTGGACCGTCCGGCGGTGGATGCCGGATTAGCAGTCTTCCAATCGGGGGGCGACTTCGCGGATGGCTTGATCGCCTACGAGGGTAACTGGCTGGGCGGCGACACTTTTGTATCGTTCGACAAGAAGGCGGTTTCACTGCTGGCGAAGCAGGGACAACAGGCCCGATTGTTGGCCTGATTTGGGTGCAGGCGTGGATTGCCTTGCAGGTAACTTACTCGTAAACTGAAAGGAATCATTTCAGATTTAAATGTCTCCGGAGGCAGGTCTGCTCGGCTCTCGTTTTATCGCTATTTCCCGGGTTGTTGTGCTGGCAAGCGCGGTAGCCATGTCGGCGTTGTGGCCTGCGCCGGTATCGGTGTACGCGCAATCCATTCAGTTACACAAGCATAAGAAGAAAGAAAAAGCGGAAGTTGTCGCGCCCGCCAAGCCGCAGGATCCCGGGCACGTGCTGGCCAACGCCGACCAGAAGCTCACGGTGGGCCCCAACGAGACTTTTTTCGCGATCTTCGCGGCGCTCAATGCGTGCGGGTACGATCAGGAGCTCGACAAATCCAACCCGCTGCGCAAGACCATTCGGGATGAGGTACAGGAGCGGCTACAAGCGTCTTCCGCCGCTCAACTGGCCGCCACGCAAGTGTGCAGCTTCTACCATGACCACGATCTGGGCGATGCGTCGCGCAATCTGGCGCAATACGTCTCTCTGGGATTGTTCACCACGCAGCCGCCTAACATTGTGGCTGCGGTAAAAGAGGCCGATCTGCCGCCCGACGCGGGCGGGGTGCTGGGCTTTCTGCCGCTGCTGCAGCGCTTCTACGATGCGGCGAATTTGCATGAGCTATGGCTGCGCCATCAGGGCGACTACGATCAGATAATCGGACGCATCCATGACCCTCTGCACGAGATGATTGTGCAGACCGATCTTTATCTCAAGCAAGCATTCACCGGAGTTGCCGACCGGCGCTTCGCCGTGATCGTTGCCCCGCAGGGCTCGCCAGGGCAGGTGAACGCGCGCAATTACGGAAGCGACTACTACATCGTGGTTTCGCCGGATGCGAGCGATGGGTTGAAGCTCGATCAGATCCGCCACACTTATCTGCATTATGTGCTGGACCCGTATGCGCTCTCGCGCGGCAGCTCCATGCGCCGCCTGCAACCGCTGCTCGATTCGGTGCGCACCGCCCCGCTCGATGACGCCTATAAGAGCGATATCACGCTGCTGGTGATCGAATCGCTGATCAAAGCAACCGAAGCGCGCATGATTAAGCCCGAACAGGCGATCTCAAAGACTGATAAGAAGGAAGCCGAGGCGCAGCAGGCGGCACTAGAGGCGAACCGCAGCGCGGTGGTGGATCAGGCGATGGCGCAGGGATACATCCTGACCCGTTATTTCTACGGGCGGCTGGCGGAATTCGAAAAAGGCCCGACCAGTTTCAAAGATGACTTTGGAGACATGATTTACGCGATCAATGTTCCGGAGCAGAAGAAGATTGCGGAGAATACCAACTTCGCGGCGCAGTCTTCGCGCGAAGTTCTGGCCAAGTCCGAGGTGGCCGGGGGGCACGGGATCCAACTGGCGGAGCAGAAGCTCGCGCAGGGGGATTACCGCAACGCGCAACGGCTGGCGCAAGAAGTGGTGGACGCGGAAGGCCCTGAATCGGGTCGCGCACTCTTCGTGCTCGCCCTTACTTCATCGAAGGAGGGCGAGATGCAGGAGGCGCGCAGTTATTTCGAGCGCACTTTGCAGGTGGCTAAGGACCCGCACCTGATCGCCTGGTCGCACATCTATCTGGGCAGGATCGCCGATATACAGGATGATCGTGAAACGGCGCTGCGGCAGTATAGCTCGGCCCTGAACTCGGGCGACGAGGCGGCGGATACCAAGGCGGCGGCGCAGAAGGGACTCGACCATCCTTTGCAGCCGCCCAAGAGCGCGCAGAAGAACTAGAGGTCATGGCTACGACGCGGGTACAGCAGCGCGGAGATAATAACTTTTATTGCACGATAACGTCGAACTCGCCCGCAGGTTGCGCCATGGCTTTGAGCGTCCGGAGTTGCTGCGGCAGGCGCTGACGCACAGCTCCTTTGCCAATGAACACCCGGAGAGCGACGGCAAGGCTGAAGAAGACAATGAACAGCTTGAGTTCCTTGGGGACGCAGTACTCAGCCTGGCGACCAGCGATTATTTGTTTCGCAAGTTTCCCCACTATAGCGAAGGCCAGCTCTCGAAGTTGCGGGCTTATCTGGTCAGCTCGCGGCATCTGATTAAAGTGGCTGAGGCGATCGAACTGGGCAGATTTATTCGCCTGGGGCGAGGCGAAGAGCGTAGCGGCGGACGCGATAAACAGGTGGTTTTGGCCGATTGTGTCGAGGCGATCATCGCGGCGCTTTATCTGGATGGCGGCATCGAGGCCGCGGGCCGGTTCATCGTGGCAGAGATACTTGTGCCTGAACTCGAACGCATGGGACCCGACCCCGCCGCGCGCAATCACACGGATTACAAATCCGAGCTGCAAGAGTTGCTGCAAGGCCTGGGCCATGCGCAGCCGGTGTATCAGGTGGCGGCGCAGTCCGGGCCCGAACACAGCAAGATTTTTACCATTGAGCTGCACGTGAACGGCGGGCACATAGTCAAAGCGGAAGGCAAGAGCAAGAAGTCGGCCGAGCAACGGGCAGCGGAGCTGGCTCTCGATTATTTGCGTACCCATCCTCTAGAGGCGGGTGAGTGAGCACAACGTTGCCAACTCCGCCAACTCCGGCAGTGGCGCAAGCTGCGCCGGGCAAGAACGGTCCCGGGCGAGGTTATCTGTGGCTCTCGGCGGTGCAGGCGCTGATAAAGATTGTGGTGGTCGCCCTGTTCGTGATCACCTTCGTGGTGCAGGCGTTCCGTATTCCTTCGGCGTCCATGAAGAACACACTGTTGGTGGGTGATTACCTGTTGGTGGATAAAGAGCACTTCGGCAGCAGCCCCCTGTTTTCCAAACTGCTTCCCTATGACACCATCAAACGCGATGACATCATCGTCTTTCGCTTTCCGGTGGATCCGCAACAGCATTTCGTAAAGCGGGTAATCGGAATTCCCGGAGACCGCATCAGGCTGGTGCATTCCACCGTTTTCGTGAATGGCAAACGGCTGGATGAGCCTTACGCGATCCATGAATCATCGCGCTACGATTCGTATAACAACGATTTTCCCGATGGGCGCTATGTTCGGCCCAACGTCGAAGCCAACTGGTACGTGGAGATGCACAAATTGATCGACGAGCGGGGCGAGCTGATTGTGCCTGAAGGATATTATTTCGTGCTCGGCGATAATCGTGATGACTCGGAGGATTCGCGATACTGGGGCTTTGTTCCCCGGGAAAATGTTTTAGGGCGGCCCCTGGTAATCTATTTTTCAATCAATCAGGATGAAGCGCAGGGAGCATTGCGGCGCTGGAGTGATCTGATGGAGCACTTTCCCGAATCAGTGCGCTGGGGGCGGTGCCTGCACCTGGTATTTTGAGGTGTATGCCCAATAGAGCGCCCGGGCAGACAAAAACGGGACGATGATAAACGGGATAAACGGTGATTAGAAACAGCCCTGTTCTGCATCACCGTTCATCTTCGTTCATCCTCGTCCTCATAATATTCGTGATGCACTGCTATGCAGGGAAAGAGCATTGCAATCGGCGGAAGGTGATAAACTGCTCTTTCCGCACATCTTTATCTTCCCTGCTATCTTCCCTGCTTTGTCTGCTCTGCGCATCGCGATGAAATGTGAGAACCTAACCCATTGATCTGGACGACCCACAAAGACCACTCGAAGCCTGAAAAGAAAAAAGAGACGCCGATGGAATTCCTCAGCTCCACGTCGGCGATTATCGTGATCGCACTGTTCATCATGACCTTTATCTTTCAAAACTTCGAGATTCCATCAAGCTCCATGGTCAAGGCGCTGCTGGTGGGAGATCATGTTGTGGTGGACCGCACCCTGCTTGCTCCGAAGGACACCTGGGCGCCGTTCGTTCCGTACCGTGATCCCCGGCACGGAGACATCTTCGTGTTTTTCAAGCCCACCGAGCCCGGGCTGCACCTGGTGAAGCGGGTGATCGGAGTCCCCGGCGATCATATACATCTCAAGGATGGGGTCCTTTATCGCAACGGGGAAGAGGTGGATGAGCCATACGTGCAGCGCAACGGCACCTACGATGATTATCGCGATAATTTTCCGGATGTTGCCGCGTCATTGTCCAATGTTCCGTTGGATGCGGAGTGGCGCTACACGCTAGATAGCCATGTGCAAAACGGAGACCTGGTGGTGCCGCCCGGCTACTACTTCGCCATGGGCGACAACCGCGACGTGAGTCTGGACAGCCGCTATTGGGGATTCGTCCCGCGCGGGAACATCGTGGGACGTCCGCTGTTTGTATATTGGTCGTTTGAGACCCCCGAAAACCAGTGGGAGCAGACCGCGGTCGGCGATCGCATCGGATTCTTCAGCCATACGGTGCTGCACTTTTTCGATCAGACGCGGTGGGCGCGCACCTTGCATCTGGTGAATTAGCGGAAGAACGATAATCGTGAATGATAAACTGCTAGTTCCAGCATCTTCCCCTTTCCTGTGCATCCACGAAGTGTGAGAGCCTAACCCATTGATCTGGTCGAGAAATAAAGACATAGCGAAGCCGGCAAAGAAGAATGAGACGCCGATGGAGTTCCTCAGCTCCACCTCGGCGGTGCTGGTGGTGGGACTCTTCATTATTACCTTTATCATTCAGGCATTTGAAATTCCGTCGGCTTCGATGGTGAAGACGCTATTGATCGGCGATCATTTGTTTGTGGACCGGCTTACGTTTTCTCCCAAGAGCGACTGGGCGCCATTCGTGCGTTACCGGCATCCTCAAGACGGCGATGTTTTTGTTTTTTATTCGGTGACCGAGCCCGGTTTGCATCTGGTGAAGCGGGTGATCGGCGTCCCCGGAGACCACATTCATCTGCAGGACGGCGTGGTCTATCGCAACGGGCAGAAGCTGGATCAACCTTATGTGGTACGCAACGGGACGTACGATCCTTACCGTGACAACTTCCCTTCCGTGCCGGCGTCGCTCTCTCCGGTGCCGCTGACGCCGGAGTGGCGGCTAACGCTGGAATCGCACATTCAGAATGGGGAGCTGGTGGTCCCTCCCGGGTATTATTTCGCCATGGGCGATAATCGCGACAACAGTTATGACAGCCGTTACTGGGGGTTCGTGCCGCAAGAGAACCTGGTGGGACGCCCACTCTTTATCTATTGGTCGTTCATAACCTCTGACCAGCAATATACGCGCACATCGTTTAGCGACCGGGTGGGGTTCATCGGGCACGTGGTGCTCCACTTTTTTGACCAGACCCGCTGGTCGCGGACGCTGCGGCTGGTGCGCTGAGCGAGATGGGCCGGGAACGAAAGCTGCAAATCGCGCTGCTGGTGATTTTGTTGCTGATTGGCGGATTCGTAGTGCCGGGATTCGTTCACCTCAACCGGCAAAAGGCGCGGCTCTCGCAGACGCTCAGCATGGAACTCGGTCGCGACGTTAGCATGGGCGACATCAGCCTTCGGCTACTGCCAGCGCCGGGATTCAGCATCGATCACGGGTTCGCCATCGCGGATGACCCGAAGTTCAGCGCCGAGCCGCTGCTGCGCGCCGATTCGGTGAGCGCCGACGTCCGCCTCTCCTCGCTGTGGCGCGGGCGCATCGAGATCGCGAAGATTTCCTTCGCCAGCCCCAGCCTGAACCTGGTACGCAACCGAGACGGCAAATGGAACCTGGAATCACTGCTGCTGCGGGCATCGCAGATTCCTTCTGCGCCGACTTCGCAGAAGCACGCGGAGGCGCGCCCGCGCTTCCCCTATATCGAGGCGGAAAACGGACGCATCAATTTCAAATCGGGAGACATCAAATCACCGTTCGCGCTAACAGAGGCTGACTTCAGCTTCTATCTCGAATCCGACGACCGCTGGAGCGCGCGGCTCGATGGCAAGCCCATGCGCACCGACATGCCGATGTCGGATACGGGCAGCATGCAGGTTGACGCCCGCCTGGGCCGGGCTGCATCGCTGGGAGCGATTCCGGTAGAAGGCACACTGCGCCTTCAGGATGCGCAGCTCGGGCAGATCTCCAAGCTGCTCTTTGGCGCCGATGAAGGATGGCGCGGGGCGCTCAATGCGGACTTCTCCGCGCGCGGGCGCCTGGATCATCTGCAACTCGCCTCCAGACTGCGGATCAATCAGTTTCGCCGTTTCGATGTGGCGGCGACGGATTCGCTCTCGCTCTCCGCGGATTGCAGCGGATATCTCGATTACATGCTGAATCCAAGCGGCGACGCGCGTCGCAAGCTGGACGGAATCGCCTGCGCGGCCCCCCTGGGCGATGGGACCCTGGGGATCTATGGCTCATATTCCTACGGCGCGGGTACGCCCGATTACGATCTGACCCTGCAGGCTCATGCTCTTCCCGCGGGGCAGCTCGCGCTGATCTATCGCAACGTGAGCCAGAACGTGGCTTCTGACCTGCAGGCCCAGGGCGTCGCCGAAGTGAATTTTAATTTCAAGCGGGCCCCCGGCGTGCCGGAGCGCATCGTCGGTAACGGCGCGATCGTGGATCTGCGCATCAGTTCTTCCAGTCTCGCCGCTCCGGTCACGGTGAATTCGCCGGTGCTGCTCGAAGCCAATCCATTCCCGCAAGGGCCTAACGCCCGCCCGCCGGGCGTAATTGCGATTGTTCCCTTTACGCTCTCCGGCATCGGGACGATTACCGGCACCCTCAGCTCAGCTCTGTTTCAAGTGGGGCTGAAAGCTGATGCGGAGGTCCCAACCCTGCTCCACCTGGGCCGGATCTTCGGTATGTCGATACCCTTCACGGCGCAGCAGGGACACGCGACCGGTGATCTATCGATCGCCGGCCATTGGACCGGATTTCAGCCAGCCGCTGTAACCGGCGAACTCGAGCTCGCGAATGTCTCCAGCGGAAAAGACAACCAGGAGCTGCGCATCGCCTCCGCGCATTTAACGCTCACCGGCGCGGCCGCGCAATTGCGCAACCTGCATGCATCTTTTCCTTCCGCCAATCTAGACGCCACCGGAGACATCGCTGTTGCCCGGCCCTGTCCGATCGCCTTCGATTGCCGCTTCGACGCCAACCTGCGCTTCAATCAGGTGGATATCGCAAAATTGAGGCCGCTGCTTTCGCAGGATGATCAAGGGTTCTTCGGCAATCTCTTCAACCGTGGGCCGCTGAGCTGGATGACTGATAACCGCGATACCCTCTCCCGGCTGAAAGTCGCCGGCGATCTCCGCATTGACCACTTGCAGGACGCGGCTTTCGCGGTTGCGGAGAATGGCGCAACCAACTTCCGCCTCGCTGATGGCAAGCTCACGCTCAGCAACACCAGCGCCTTCGTGGGCGGGGGCAAGCTTAGTTGCAACAAGGCTATCGCCGATTTCAGCGAAGCCACTCCCCGCTTCGCCTTCGCTGCCACGCTCGGTCATGTCAACGTGGTGTCGCTTCTGCGATTGAATCCGGCTGTCCCCACGAATGTCTCGGGCACTCTCAATGCTGATCTGCAACTCTCATTTGAGGGCAGCGATTCCTCGGCGATGGCAAAGACCGCCTCCGGCGCGGCACATTTCGAGCTCCTCAACGGCAGCGTCAGCGACGCAAATGGCGCCTTCCGCTTCCACCGTATGGCGGGAAGGGGAGATATTGCCGGCCAGCGCATGGCGCTAAGCAATGGGAGCGCCACGCAATCCGCGGGGGCGCCCTGGCAAGCGGCTGGAAGCATCAACTTCGCGCGCAAGATGGAGCTCACCTTCACGCGCGGCCAGAACCACATAACCGTTACCGGGCCCCTCACCGGCGCTGCTCCGAAACTCGCATCCAAGTAGCAGTGAATCCCACACGCATTGCGGTCCTCATTCTGGCGATGGTCGCGGCCCTGCCGGCGCAGCAGCAGCAGAGACCAAGCGCCGCCGGGTCACTCAGTGCACAGCTCAATTATTTGCGAGAGAACGCCGCCCGCCAGCGACCCGATCCCGCGCCCACCGTTCTTTCGCAAGCGGACATTAACGCCTATTTGGCGGGTGGCGCGGTCAAGCTGCCTAGCGGAGTGGAATCGCTCGCCGTTGCGCTCCATGCGCAACAAATCATTGGAAGCGCCAAGATAGACTTTGACAAGGTGCGAACCGCGGGCAGCGACAACAATCCTTTTCTCAGCATGTTTAGCGGCGTGCATGAGGTGGTGGTCGATGCCTTCGCCGAGGGCACAGACGGCAAAGCTCTCATCCGCGTCAACTCCGCTTCTCTGGACGGGATCGTGCTGCCTCGCTTCGCGCTTGAACTCTTCGTCAGCAAATATGTCACGCCCAAGCATCCCAACATTGGGCTGGACACGCGCTTTACCATGCCCGAACGAATCTCCACCGCCATGGTGAGCGAAGGAAGAGTTACGTTGGTCCAGAGAAAATCGGACACCGGACGCCAGACGCCAGACGGCATCTTCTGATTCTGACCTCCGCTAAATCTCCACCCTCTCCAAGTACTCCGCGACGCGCACGTTCCAATGCAGCTTCGCCTCAATCGCCGCTTGCAGCGCGGTTGCCGCCGCGGGATCGCCATGCACCAGATATGTCACCTGCGGAGCGCCCTGGAAGGTCCCCAGCCATGCCAGCAGCTCCGGCGTGTCAGCGTGATCGCTGAACTGCTGGAAGGAGACGATCTCCGTGCGGACCTCCACCGTTTGGCCGAACATCTTGATGGATTTCGCTCCACTCTGCAGCAATTGCCCGCGCGTTCCTGGCGACTGGAAGCCGATGAACATCACCGTGTTCCGCGAATCGCCCAGGCGATGAAGCAGATGATGCAAGATGCGGCCGCCGCTCGCCATGCCGCTAGAGGAGACGATAATCTGGGGAGACCTGCTGTCGTTAATCACCTTCGACTGCTGCTGGGTCAGGTCAAATGAAAATCCCTCCCACTTGAGCGGCGATCCATACTTCGCAATCAGCGCTTTGGTCGCGTCGGTAAACTCCTCCGTGTGATTGAGAAACACTTGCACGGCTTTGATCGCCATGGGCGAGTCCACGTGCACCGGCACACGCGGAATTTGCCCGGTCTCCATCAGCTCCTTCAAAACGAACAGCAGCTTCTGCGTGCGCTCCACCGCGAAGGCGGGGATGATTACCGTTCCCCCGCGCGCCAGCGTTTTCTTGATGCTTGCCGCCAGCTCCGGCCGCACGTCTTCGGTGGGATGCGTGCGATTGCCATAGGTTGATTCCATCACCAGCACATCGCACGACTCGCCCTCTTGCGGGCCGGTGTGCGCGACCTTTCCCGGAGCGACTTCGGTATCTCGCAACCGCCCGATGTCTCCGGTAAACAGCAGGCGCTTGGTGCCGCCCGCTAGGGAGAGGGTGATCTCCGCCATCGAGGAGCCGGTGATGTGCGCCGCCGGGACGAAGCGAAATGCGAAGTCGTCGGCGACCTTCCGCGTCGCGCCAAATTCGACTGGAACAAACTGCTTCATCGCCGCCCGGGCGTCGTCCTCGGTATAGAGCGGCAGCGCGGGATCATGCTTGGACGTCTTATTGCGATTGTGAGCTGCGGCGTCCTCCTCCTGCAAATGCCCTGAATCGGCGAGCAGAATCGCACACAATTCGATGGTCGCGGGGGTGGCATACACCGGTCCCTTGTATCCCTCTTTCACCAGCCGCGGGATCCATCCCGAATGGTCGAGGTGCGCATGGGTCAACACCACCGCATCGATCTCCTGCGGGGAATCGGCAG
>JBDTLH010000368.1:0-9664 GCA_039934875.1 Acidobacteriaceae bacterium
GAGGGGAAGATTTTCGATCTCGACATTATTGATGGTGCGTCCCACATCGGTGACCGTGGTCTCGATCAGCGGCGCGCCGCCGGTGACTTCGACGACGGTGTCCACGCCGGCGACCTTCATCGGCGCATCGATCACCGCTTCCGTGCCGGCCTGGATGATGACTCCCTTGGCCTGTAAGTTTGCGAAGCCGGCCTTCGCGATGGTCACCTGATAGGGGCCCAGCGGAAGGTTGGGAACGACGTAATATCCATCATCGCCGCTCTCGACCGTGCGGGTGAATCCGGTGGCGGTATTGAGGACGGTCGCCGAAGCACTGGGTACCGCCGCGCCGCTGGTATCCGTGACCCGTCCGCGGATGGTTCCATTGATGGACTGAGATTGCCCCCAGGCGGCTGTGGCAAGAAGCATGGTCAGAACCATCGCCAAACCAAGCTTCGCTAAAAGGTGATGGGCCAGTCGGCTCTCGATCGCCGTAGCGCTGCTTCTTTCGTTATGCACCATATGTTCCCTCCTCCAGATACTGCTCTCGCTAAATCTCAATTTCTCGCTCCCTGTCCAGCAAATCGCGCCCTTACTTTCGGCTTTGCGGAGCTCTGGCGCTTGCGAGCGCGCGACAGTGGCCGAAAGCCGTGCACTTCAGCCGCCTGCAATGCCAGCCATACCGCCCCTTGCACCTGTGCATCGCCGGAGAGGCTGCTGACCATGAGCTTTGGACGGGCGAATTGATTTTTTGCGAGCACGGCGGCAGTCGCTTCTTGCAATCCACGATGATTGCCCACGCCGCCGCCGAGCACGACCAGCGACATATCGAGCACCAGGCCCATGTTCACGATCGCGGTTGCGAGATGCTCTGCGGTGTGCGCCAGGATTCGCGCTGCGTCGGCGTCGCCGGCAGCCGCGCGGTCGAATATCTCCGTCGCGCACGGCGGGCGGCCGCCATTCTTGCGGGATGCTTGCCAGGCTGCTTCGATCCCCATGCCGCCAATCACATTTTCCAGCGCGCCGGGATGGTCAACCGCCAGCGGTCCGCTAGGCAGCCCCGAGATCATCAAATAACCGACCTCGCCCGCCGACCAATCCGCTCCGTGATGCAGATGACCATTGATGAATATCCCTGCGCCAACGCCCGTCCCAATCGCCAGAAAGACGAAATTGTGCACGCCCTTCGCCGCTCCGCACCAGCTCTCGCCCAGCGCGGCAAGGTTGACGTCGTTCTCCACCGTGGTTGCGAGTCCGGTCTTCGCCTGCAGCAGATCGCGCAGCGGAACGTCCTGCCATCCGTTGAGATTTGGCGCAGAGAGTACCCGGCCGGCTTGTGCGTTGGTGATGCCCGGCGCGCCCACCGCCAACTCCAGCATCTTCTTGGGCGCGATCTGGTATTCGCTGCGCAGAAACTCTATGCCTGTGGCAATCGCTTGCACAATCGCATCCGGGCTTCGGCCCGCCTTCACCGAAGTGCGCCACCGGCCAATTATCATGCCGCTCAAATCCGCCAGCGCGACCCTTACCGCCGATCCTCCGATGTCCGCTCCGAAGACATATCCATGCGCGGCGTTGAATTCCATCAAATGAGGGGGACGTCCGCCACTTGACTCTCCCGCTCCCAAAAATCTGACCAGCCCCCTGCGATGCAAGCTCTCGATCGCCGCCGAGACAGTAGGCGCCGTCAACCCTGAAGTCCGCACCAAGTCAGCCCGCGAGCAGGGCGTTTGCAAGCGCAACAGGCGCAGCAACTCCTGCGAGTTCGCCTCGCGCATCCTCCTGGGGCGCGCGGGGACGGATTGCAATCCATCTCTGTCAGGGCCGGAGTCCGCGGCAGCCGTCCAGTAGGGCGGCCTGTGCTTCAAAGAAAATTTCATGTTCCTACTGTGCCGGAGTTTGTTTTTTCGGGTTCACAGTAATTTAGGGTTCTTTAGGAAGTCGTGTCAAGCACTATTTTTCCGCGCTAAGGCCTGCTACCGCGAGCGGCGCCTTACGAGTGGCCGGCTTGGTCCTCTGCCGCGATTGCCGCGCCACTGTCGCCCTTCCCAAAGGCCGCTCGTGCAGCAGAAGCTCAGTCGCCTGCACCCGGCGGTCGCCGTGGAACCAGCTTTGCACCACATCATCTTTTAAGTAGTTCGCGAATGCCAGCAGGCTCATGCCCTGGTGGTGCGCCATCCACTGCGGCACCAGTTGAAAGCGCCGGCCATGAAACCGGCCGCGGGCCACGGAATAATCGGCGGCCTCAACCAGTCCAAACGCGCCCAGCCACCCCGGCTTCATCTTTACCATGGAACGCATGTTTTTTACCACTGCCTCGGGATCGACTCCCAGCGCCATCACCGACGCATAGGGCGCCACCACGACCCGCTCCGTTTCAGGTTGCTGAATCGCGAGTTGCGGCACTCCGAAGGCCCGATAGCCGTAGCTCCCGCCCTCGTTCAACTCCGCGTAGCTCGATTCTGAGGTGCCCCAGGGTATTCTCAGCCTCTCCGCGTACGCTTGCTGCGCCGCCACCGCGACCTCCTTGGTGCGATGCAACATTGTATTGGGATAGGACCGCATCCACATGGCCGGCATTAGATATTCGAACATCGTACCCGTCCACGAAATCAGAAGCGGCCGCCCTTCATGTGCGGTCTGCGAACGGCCCAGGTTGAACCAGCACTCCTGCGGGATGTCGCCCTTGGCAATCGCCAAAAATGTCGCCGTGCGCGATTCTGACGCGAGCAGGTCGTAACAGGAGGCATGCAGCTTTCCCGCCTCCACATCATAGCCAATCGAAAGCAGCTTGCGCCGGCGGTCGAGCAACAGCGCGAAATCCATCGCCTCAATCGACTGCTCAGCCTGCACGGCAATGCTCTTCAACTCTCTTTTCAGCCGCTCTGCCGCAGCCCGCGCCCCCGGCAATCGCAACAACAGGCTGTTCGATGGTTGCCGGATTTCCGCGTCCTCACTCTTACTCTCGCTGCCCAACCGCTTCTCTAATGCTTCACTTAGCGCGGCAAGCTGCTCCAGCGATGTTGCCTCGAACGCGTAGCTCATTCCAGATTGCAGCCGGTCGCGCAGTTCCTTAAATTCCGGCAGCAGCCAGGGAGCGTATTCATTCACCAGTTGTCTGGCCTGCTCCACCCGCGCCCGCGCCTGCCGCAGATACCACTCTGCCATCTCGCGCTTCTGCTCGTCGCGCACCTCTATCTGGGGCGGCAGAAATTTATCCGCATTGAGCAACCGGTCCAGCCAATCCTGATCGTCATCTCGGCTCTCTCGAAGCAGGGCGCGCGATTTACGGGAGATCGCTCCTGCTCCCGCCAGAATATAAACATGGTCCCGATACCCCTCAAGCAATTCGCGGTTGATCAACGGCTGCCTCAATGATGCGAGAGCTCCCTGCCGCAACGTAACCAGCGACGCCAGCAGATTTCCGTTATCCACCGAAGAGACAAAGCGCGGCGGCAGCGCCTGCAAGCTGCGGGTGTCGTACCAATTGAAGAGATGCCCATGGAAGTGCTCCAGCCGCAACATGGCATCGAGGGTGTGCTGCGTGAGGGCGGCAAATTCAGGCGCCGTTATGTATCCCAATTCACAAGCCGCCTGCCGCGCATTTAATAAGAGCCCAAGATTAGTGGGGGAGAGCCGCGCCGCAACTTGTGCCGGCTTCTCCTGCACATTATCCGGAATGAGCCAGTTGTGTTCCGGCGTGCTGAACTCGGCAAAATAGCGCCAGGTGTGCAGCGCCACACAACGCACGAAGTTCCTGTCTTCCCCTGAGGGCTCTGGATGTTCCATGCGCGGGGGCAAATTGAGCCACAATGAGACCAATCGGCTGCACGCCCAGAGCAGCAGAATCGGCAACGCCACCCAGAATCCGGCGCGCCTTATGAAGTAAAGAAATACTCCCACTGCGATTACCACCACCGGCGTCCAGTTGAGCAGCACGTCAACGGGAGTGCGCTTGCGCGTACCCAATTCCGCCTCAGCGGCGGTCTCCCATTCGAGCAGGCGCTGCTGCGAAACCACCCGCCGATAGAGCGTCCTGAAAATCGCATCGGCAGAGAGCAGTGTCTGGTGCGCCAGAAATGTGAAGCTCAGAGACAGGCCAAAAAAGGAGGAGCGCAGCGCGACCAGCCCATCACGCACCCCCGCCCACCTCCACGCTTTGGCCGATCGCACCAGCGCGAACGCAAATTGTACCAGCGGCGGTACAAACAAGATCGCCAGCGTGACCAGTGTCCAGTAAAGTGGCCGCCCGGGCAGCACCGTCCAGCCCAGCAAAAGCAAAAGAAAGAACGACGCCTCCACCACGCTGCGCCGCAAATTATCAAATATCTTCCAACGCGAGATCAAGGTAATAGGGTTCGGCACGCGCCGTCCTCTCTCGTCCTGCACCCGCGGCAGAAGCCATTCCACGATCTGCCAATCCCCGCGCAGCCAGCGATGCTTGCGCCGGTTGTAAGCGCTGTAGTGCGATGGGTAATCATCAATTACCTCGATGTCGCTCACCAGTCCCACCCTGCCGTACGCGCCCTCAATCAAGTCATGGCTCAACAATGAATTGCGCGGGAAGCGCCCCTGCAGCACCTGCTGCAAGGTAGCGACTTCATACAGCCCCTTGCCGGTAAAAATCGCCTCCCCATACAGGTCTTGATAGACGTCGGAGACGGCATGCGTGTAAATATCGAACCCGGTCTGCCCGGAGTAGATGTCCGCCAAATGCGAACTCGCCGCGCTCTGCACGCTGATGCCTACCCGGGGTTGCAGAATGCTATATCCGATGTTGACGATGTTGAATTCCGGATCGATGATCGCCTGATTCAGCGGATGCGCCAACGCGCCGATCATCCGCTGCGCCGCGCCTCGTGGAAGTTCGGTGTCGGAATCGAGCGTCAACACATAGCGCAGGCGCGGCAGCAAGGCAAGCTCACCTACCTTTACCGGAAAGCTGTCATAGCTGCCCAGGACCAGTTGGTTGAAATCGAGCAACTTGCCCCGTTTGCGCTCCCATCCCATCCATACTCCCTCGCGCCGGTTGTAAATCCGGTGCCGGTGAAATAGAAAGAACTGGCCGCGGTCTTCCTTCCGGCGCCCCCCATATTTTTGGTTCAACTCACGAACCAGGCTGGAACATTGCTCAACCAGCGGGCTGTCTTCATTGGGCGCTTCCACAGAATCGGCAAGATCGGTAAGCAGCGCGAAGTGGACGTTGCGGTCCGCATTTCCCAGATACCGTACTTCGAGGTCCTCCACCAGGGTTTGCACCTGCTTTTGATTGAGCAGCAGCGTGGGGACCACCACCATGGTGACGCAATCGTCCGGCACTCCCTCTGCAAAATCCAATTTAGGCAGCCGCCGCGGACGCAGCAGCGACGTGGTCAGATAATTCATCACCTCTACCGCGCTCTGCGAACACGGCAGTACCAGCGCCAGAATTGCAAAAATTATTACGCCAAAGGAAGAGACGCTGGCCAGCATGGGAAATACGATTGCCACCGCAATCAGCAGCGTGAGCGCTTCAATTCCGTAGAGATAAAATTCGTCGGGATGACGGCGCAGCCCGCGTTGCAAGCGATCTCCCCAGGGGAGCTGGGCATTGGCTTCGCGCAGCAGCAACTCGGAGCCCTCTGCCACCAGATAATATCCAACATGCGCCTTGCGCTGGGCGAGGCGGGGATCGCGCTCCGGATGGCGCTTCGATTCGCGCGCCAGGGCAATCGCCTTTTGCGCGATCTCCATCTCCGAGCAGTCAGAGTGTTGCGCAAAATCCACTACCTGCCGGCGGTACATCTCGCGGCTCTCAAAATCCATTCGCGCATATGCGCCCGCCGGGTCCTCGCGCAGGACCCGCTCGAACATCACCAACGACTCCAGCAACTCCTTCCACGGAGCTTGCTTCACCCCCCACAAGCTTCGAATAGAGGCTTCTAAATCGCTCCCGCTCGCCACCCGCTCAAGCAACACCAACTTCAATGCCGGAACCAGGTTTCCCATCTCCATCAATTCCAGCACTGTCACTTTTTGAAACGCCTCCAGATACGCGGCAAAGGCTTGATCGGAATAGAGATACTCCGCCGCGAGCAGAAAGTCCTCGGCGATTGCCAGCACCCGCGGCTCGACTGTTCCCCCCGCTGTGCGCACATGCGGAAGCTGCCGCAATCCCGCCGCCGACTCCCGCAACTCGCTCCACGTACCCTGGATGAGGCTGCGATTATCGTGTACCCAGCGCTGCTCTTCCGATATCTCGACCGCTGTCCCGGACGGCGCTGCCTCGCGCTCCTCCGCCTGCTGCTCCAGTTGCGCTCCCGCGTCCCCGATGCGCTGCGCAAAGGTCTGCGATTCCTTGGTTCCCGGCATCCAGCGCAGTGATCTTGCGCGCGCTGTCGCCGCCACCGCCAGGCGAGAATCGAGCGCGCTGGTCTCCCGCTCCGGAGGCGACGTGTACTCCGCCTGCTCGCTCAATATCTGTAAGGATGTGTTCCGCGGCATATTATTCTTTCATCCTGAGCGACGCGCGTTCTTTGCATCCTCGCGCCTTGTCATCCTGAGCGAGGCGCGTTCTTTGCGCCGAGTCGAAGCATCTATGTCTCTGCCCCGCATTTCATCGCGACCTTGCCTTCAGCGATAGCTTGCTGCCTGCATCTCAAACATTTCGGCGTAGCGTCTTCCCAGCGCCATCAAATGGCTGTGGCTGCCCTCTTCCGCGATCCGACCATTCGCCAGCACCACGATGCGGTCCGCCATGCGCACCGTGGAAAACCGATGGGAGATAAACAGCGCCATCTTGCCCGCCGTCAACTCCGCAAAGCGCTCAAACACCTCGAATTCGCTGCGTGCATCGAGCGCCGCCGTCGGCTCATCGAGAATCAGCAACTGCGCATCCCGCAGGTACGCCCGCGCCAGCGCCAGTTTCTGCCACTCCCCGCCCGAAAGATCGACGCCGCTCTCAAAGCGCCGCCCCAGCATCTGCTGATAGCTGCCCCCCAGCTTTGCAATCACCTCATCCGCCAGACTCTTGTGCGCGGCATTCACAATCCGCTCCCGGTTTCCTATATCTTCGATGCGCCCCACTGCGATGTTCTCGCTCGCCGTCATCTCGTAGCGCATGAAATCCTGAAAGATCACCCCGATCTCGCGATACAGATCATCGAGGTCGTATTCGCGCAAATCGACGCCGTCCAGCAGTATCTCTCCTTCACTGGGATCGTATAGCCGCGTAATCAACTTCACAATCGTGGTTTTGCCCTCGCCATTTTCGCCGATCAGCGCCACCCGCTCCCCCGGTGACAGCTTGAAGTTCAAGCGATTGATAATCAGCCGCTCCGCACCCGGATAGCGGAACGACACATCGCGGAATTCAAAGCCGCGCACAATCGGACGCGGCGCGGGCAATGCCCTGGGCTTCGACTGGATGGTCGGCTTCATCTCAAAGAAGGCCAGCAGATCGGTGAGGAACAGCGCCTGGTCCGCGATGCTCGATAGGGTCGAGAATATCTGCTGGATATTCGAACTCGCCTGCAAAATCGCTCCGGTCAGCATGGTCAAATCGCCAATCGTGAGCGCGCCCACCACCGTCCGCCATATCACATAAGCGTAGGCGGAGTAGTAGCCGGCCTGCCCAATCGTTGAGAGCGCCATCCCCGCCGCCAGCCTTCTCTTTGAGAGCGCTACATTCTCCTCATAAATCTGATCGGACATTTTGGTGAAGCGGTCGGTGATGAACCCGCTCAGCCCGAAGAGCTTCAGCTCCTTCGCCGCCTCCTTGCTTCCTCCTAGAATGCGCAGATAATCGAGCTGCCGCCGGATCGGAGTCTGGCGAAAATTCTTCGCGTATCCCAAAAATGCAAAATGGCTCTCGCCGATGAACGCCGGCAGCACTCCGATCGTCAGCAGCACCATCAGCCAAGGCGAGAACTTCACGATCAGCACCGTCAACGAAAGTGAAATCGCAACCTGCTGCACCAGCCGCCCAATCGACTGGATCATCCCCAGCCGATCGGTGGCCTGCACCCGCGCCCGCTCCAGGCGGTCATAAAAAACTGGATCTTCATACGCGATCAAATCGAGTTGCGCGGCGTGGCGCATGACCTCAATGCTGACGTGCCGGGTATATTTATCCGCCAGCAACTGGTCCAGATAATCAATCACCCGCGCGAATACCGCCGACAGCACCTCCAGCCCGAACCCAATCGCCACCAGCCACCACAATTGCGTGGGGATCGCCAGATGCGGCGTCGGTTTCACCACCGCCACGATGATGTCCACGATCCGCTTGCCTATGATCAAAATCCCGATGGGCAATACCGAGGTCACGATGCGGCCCACGATGCCCAGCGTAACCACGGCAGGGCCTGAATCCCAGACGATCTTCAGCACCGGCGGCAGATTGCGCAAAGCCGTCAGCCGCTCCTGCCACGCGCTCTTGAAATCCTTCTCTGCCGTCTGTGTCATTGATGAACAGTATCCACGGACACACCTTCGCGTCGCGTCCAGATGGACTCCAATCTCGTGAGATGCACAAAACCCTTGCACAGTTTTTTGTGAATCCCTCGATTGGCGCCCTCGCGCCGAAACGCAGCAAACCCGGCACATGATCATCGTTGACCGAGCGCCGGGTCTGCTTATTGCTAATTGCTAATTGCTTATTGCTAATTGCTTATTGCCAATTGCTTATTGCCAATTGCTTATTGCTTATTACAGCATCACGCAAACCGACTTCTTCTGCAGATAGAGATCCAGCGCATCGTGCCCCATCTCTCGTCCCCATCCGGATTGGTGGTACCCACCGAACGGCATCGAGGCGTCGAAGACGTTGTAGCAATTCACCCACACCGTGCCCGCCTGCAACTGCTCCGCCATGCGATGCGCCTTGCTGATGTCGCGCGTCCATATCCCCGCCGCGAGCCCGTAAATCGTGTCATGCGCATGCGCCACCACTTCATCGGTTGACTTGAACGGTATCGCCGTCACCACCGGCCCGAATATCTCCTCCTGCACCACCTTCATCTTCGGAGTCGTATCCACCAACACCGTCGGCTGCACAAAATATCCCTTCTCGCCCTGCCGCTTGCCGCCGGTCGTCGCCTTCGCGCCCTCTTGAAATCCCGATTCCAGATATCCGCACACCCGGTCCAGTTGCTCCTGCGAGACCAGCGGGCCCATCTGCGATCCCTTCTCCATCCCCGGGCCCACCCTGATCTTTTGCGCCGCGTCCGAAATCCCGGCCACGAATTTATCGAATATCTGCTCCTCCACATACAGCCGCGAACCCGCGCAGCACGTCTGCCCCTGATTGAAAAATATCGCCGTCGAAGCGCCGCGCACCGCCGCCTCCACATCCGCATCTTCAAACACAATGTTCGGAGACTTGCCGCCCAACTCCAGCGATACCTTCTTCAGGTTGCTCTCTCCCGCAGCTTTCAAAATCAGCTTGCCGACCTCGGTCGATCCGGTGAACGCTACCTTATCTACATCCGGATGCGCCGCCAGCGCCGCGCCCGCCGTCTCTCCAAATCCGGTAACGATATTCACCACGCCATCGGGGAACCCTGCCTCCTGAATCAACTCACCCAATCGCAGCGCTGACAATGGAGTCTGCTCCGCCGGCTTCAACACCACCGTGCATCCCGTGGCCAGCGCCGGACCCAGCTTCCACGCCGCCATCAGCAACGGGAAATTCCACGGAATGATC